>NZ_CAUQNQ010000001.1:0-85190 GCF_963519265.1 uncultured Gemella sp.
TTTCACCAACCGAGACTCTCTTTACCATCTTTCACTTTTACTTATCTTATCAACGCGCGAATCATTAACTTGTTATTAAGTATATCAGTAAATTTTTTATGTGTCAACCGTTTTTTGAAAAATTGTGTATTTTTATCTAAAAACTTTTTATAATTTTGAGTAATTGTCAGAAAATGGGAGTGACTCAAAAATCGTGATTTCGTAGAAATCGATTTTGTCGAGTCACCCCCGCAAAGTTTATTAGATATCTAAAAAGCTTTTATAAAGCGAATTTAGATATCAATAAACCACTGCGTCTATGAGTTTTCATATAAACCTTGTTAAAATTTAGGGCTTTTGAGTCAGCCCCCTTATTATTTTTTCTAAACTTCTGTAGAATCTTATATTCTAATTTTTATTCTAATCAGTTTCCAAAGACCAGCTGGTACTAATAATATTGTTAATGCTAAAGCTAGTACATTGTTAATAGTAAATACATCCACTAATACTATTAATACGAAGGCAAATACTCCTATTAATAATATTAAGTATCCCACTAACGAAACTCTTTCTATTATGAAAAATTCTCCTTCTTTTTCTACATTATGTATTCTATAAATCTTACTTGCTAACAGCATAATTATTGTTAAAATAACTAGGTAAATAATAATATTCTTCCAAGGACTATATCCGAAATAATAAAATATTGGCATCTTTGGTATATTATCAAGAAACGGTCCTTCTGGAAGATAATTTACAAAGAACAATCTTCCTACAGCAATCCATACTACCAATGGATAATAAATTAATGTAAGAGATGGAATATACATCACACCTATGCTCAATATACTTCCACAAAAACTTGATAAAATAGCTCCTAGTAATACCAGACCTATTCCTAGTATATAAATTTTATTATTTATTTCGAGTACCGCTGGCACGTTATAAATTTCTCCTAACAAACTATTACTTATAACTGCTATATTGGTTAATCCTGTTAGAATATAGCTAACTATTAAAGTTAAGAATGATAAAATTACTTTGGCAAAGTATACTTTCTCTTTTTCATAAGGTAAGCTCGCTACAAATTTACCAAAATTAGTATGATATTCAACTCCAAAGATTAATAACGGGATCAATGTTATTAAAATATAATACCCTATATTAGTTCCCTCGTTAAACATAGTTTCTTTCAACTTAACTTTACTAGCTTCTAAATTTTCTTTTAAGAAAGTTAATGTTTTTACATTACTAATATCTAATGCTGGCGGATATACTTTATCTAATTCCTCTTGTTTATCAAAGTACTCCTTACTACCCGGCTGCATTCTTGACCATTCTTTATACTTAGAAACATTATTCAGTTCTTCTTCAGTTAAGTACTGTTTATATTTTTCACTATCATTGCCAGTAAGTACATTTAGGTCCTCATTGTTAGTATAAAATGTCCATAATGTAGCACTAGGAAAGTTATGCAAATATGCTCCAACCGCATAAGAATGTTTCATCTCAGCTAATTTTTCTTTTGATAACTTTTCTTTATAATTTTTTTGATATTCTTCTTTTTCCTTATACAATTCATATCTTTTTTGATTTAATTCATCATTAGATGCACCTTTTCTAATTTCCAATTCCTTAACTATTCCTGTTGTTAATTGAAAATCATAAACTGCAACTCCATTTTTTAATTTATTTAGTTGTTTATTGGTAGTTGTAGCAGCAAATGTCGAGAAGGCAATTAATAGTATAATTAACATTATTGAATATTGTTTCAAATATATGCGAATAATTTTTAAAATATCTTTACACATTTTCATCTTCCCCCTTACTATTTAATAAAAAGATATCCTCTAATACAATAGGGAGTTTATCATATTGAAGAAGATTTTCATCTTGAATAATGTCATGAGTAACATCATAACTTCCCTTCATAATAACCACATAAACTCTTCCAATATTACTAATAATTCTTATATCAGGGTTACGACGTAACTCCTCTGGTATTTTTTCTTGGTATACTAATTGATATTTACTATACTCATCCTTATTAATTTCTTCACTAACTCCAACTCCATCATCTAAATAGACAACCTTATCACTTATATTTTCCAGAGCATTTAATTGGTGACTACTAATTAATAACCCAACTCCATCACTTTGAGCGTCCAAAATATAATCAACTATCATTTTAATATTTATCACATCTATCCCATCTAGTGGTTCATCTAAGAAGATAAACTTCGTTCGACACGAAATCCCCAAAATCAAACTAAAAATAGCTAGTTGTCCTTTTGATAATTCAGATAATCTGCTAGTTTGTGATAATTTAATTTTTTCTAATTCTGTTTTAAAATATTGTTCATCAAAATTTTCATAAGCTAACTTGTAAAATTCACAAACTTTCTTAATTTTAGAATTTTTAAAATAATCGAATCTATCCGGTATATAAATCAATTGTTTTCTTATATTTTTATTATCTACACCTTCAATTTCTATTTCCCCAGAATCTTGACTATATATTCCTGATAGTATCTTTAATAAAGTTGTTTTCCCACTTCCATTTCTTCCAACAAGTGCTACAATTTCTCCTGTACTTACGGAAAAACTAACATTGTTTAATACTATATTTTTTAAAAATTTTTTATTAATTTTTTCTATCGTAAGCTTCATAATTTTTCTCCTTTATCTTTTTTGATATAACTTCGCATAATTTCTCCATTGATAATCCTAAAAATTTCCATTCCATGATTAATTCTTTTAACTTTCCATCGATCTTCTTCTCATTATCCATAATTAATCACCCTTTCGAAATTCCAACTTAATTTTTTCTAATAAATCTTCTTCCGAGATTCCCCTTATCTTTACTTCCCTAATTAATTCCTCAATTATCGAATCTATTAGTTCATAATTTGGAACAATATTATCAAAATTATTTGTAATAAAAGTGCCTCTCCCTACGATTGTTGTGATTATCTTTTCACTTTCTAACTGTTGAAAAGCTTTTTGAATTGTACTAACATTAACACTAAGCATTTTCGAAAATTCTCTTACCGATGGTAATTTATCTCCCTCCTGTAATAAATTTTTGCTTATCATAGACTTAATTTGATCTACTATTTGTTTATAAATCGGTTTATCTGATAATGAATCAATTTGAAACATGGTGACCTCCTTTCTAAGTGTACCATATACCACCATACATCTTCCACTTATAGTGTACCATATACCACCATACATTACAAGTAAAAAATAAGATATAATAATAAATTTCAAAGAAACAATTATTATATCTTAATCTTACTTAGATTATCATAAAATCGTACCAATTTTTTCCGGTAATTCGATTTTTGTAAATCTATTTAATTAACTTTTTTATTTAATAATGGTTTTAGTACAACTCTAAAAACCGAATCAGCTATTATTATACCAACTGCTAAACCTATTGCACCATAAAAACTATTTAAGAAAATCTTTGCGGAATTTCCATATTCATCTAATAATAATGTTCTAAATGCATCATAAATAGTTACTCCAGGTACTACCGGTACTAGTCCTGGAACAAAATAGACAGTTACAGGATTTTTAAATTTTATCGCACAAATTTGACCTATATTAGCTAATAATAACGAGCATACTAAACTCGACATAAATACACTATGTCCATGACTCCACATTTCCCAATATCCACACCATCCTATAGCTCCAATTATTCCACCAGTTACCAAAGTTTTTCTTGGAACATCACAAACAATTCCGAAAGATACTGAAGATATAAAGCTAAATATAAAATGATATAGTAGCAACAAGGCATGACTCATTACAGCAAGCATTATACCACACCTCCTAGTAGTCTAACTATATAGTACACAGTAACTATTCCTGCACCTAACGCAAATGCTACACAGAAACTTTCAATAAATCGAATAGAACCAGAAATAAACTGTCTGGCGATAATATCCCTCATCGAATTTGTTATTGTAATACCTGGTACAAGAGGAACTACTGCACCTATCATAGCAAGTCTTAGTGAATGCCCATTTAACAAAGCAAATCCTATATATCCTGCTACACCACCGACAAAAGTACTAATGTACTCAGAAATAAACGGTGCTTTTAAATAGTCGATAACTTTAATATAAACATAAAATGCTACTGCTCCAGCTATTCCTCCTGGTATTACATCCCAAAAGGTACCATCAAAGATCAAGACGATACTACCACTAAGAACCCCTGAACAAAGAACTTTAAACCAATCCTTTATAGGACTCTTTTCTTCTTGAACTCTTTTTAGTGCCTTATACATATCTGGTAAACTTATTTTTCCTGATGTAAATGCCCTTGATAGCGAATTAACTTCCGATATTTTTGTTAGATTGTAGGTTCTATCTCCTACTCTTCGGAAATCAGTCCCTAGTTTTTCTATCCTAATAAATATACCAGTAAGAGTAACATGAGTATAATATTCATCAATACGATTATCGCCAACACCATGTTTAATGATTCTCTCAAGCGTATCTTCAGTTCTATATACCTCGGCACCATTTTCCATTAATATTTTTCCCGCAAGTAACGCTGTTTTCATCAATAATTTCTCATACATTACTCTTCTCCATTCAAGATTAGATGTAAAAATAAAATTAATTAAAAACTGTAAATAATTGCACAGTTTTAAAAACTTGAAATTCAACTACATATCTAATCGTCTTACCTTCCATAAATAAATTTTAAAATCATTATATCATAAAACCATCTATAAAAACATAGTTTTTCAATTATTCAAATTAAAAAAATCTTAAGGACACGCGCAGTAAGCGTACTCCAATCAGCTTCAGCTATCGCTTTGCTTCTTGGTACGTCCTTGCGTACTTTGTACCTAACGTATGTCAATTCATAATTTTCAAATTCTACATTGTCACTTCGCAGTTGGAACTAAAAATTTCTTACGTCTCTTCCTTCCTTAGAAATTTAGTTCCTTTTGCGTATTTTGCACGTAATGATTTTTACGAATCGAAGATTCTAAAAATAAAAACACTGCCTCGCAGTCTTGACTATGAGTTAATCGTTAAATTTCACAAATCTTATGGATGAAGGGAAATTTTATCGAGTAACTTATGCAACAATAACTCTAATCATCAGAAGCAACGCGACTAAGATGATTAGTAGTTATCACTGCTACTTTTATTCGTCACTTCGTTGCGTACGTTATACGTAAGGATTTCGACGTGCCTTTGGCACTAGAAATCTCATTATAATTTACTATATTACTTTGTCACTTCGCAGTAGACGTATTCCAATCACCTTCGGCTTTTGCCTTGCTTCTTGGTACGTCCTTGCGTATTTTGCACGTAATGATTTTTACAAATCGAAGATTCTAAAAATCTTAACACTGCCTCGCAGTCTTGACTAAACTTTTATTCGTCACTTCGTTCCTCTAAAAGTAAGTCTTCGTTGCGTACGTTGTACGTAAGGATTTCGACGTGCCTTTGGCACTAGAAATTCAAACGTACAACGCAAAAAAAGACTACCTTGCCTGGTAATCTTTTAAAGTATAATTAGATTTAATTTTTAAAGGGACAAAAGGGTATCCTAGCGATATGCTAGGATACATTAGAGCTAGACGACGTAGCCTTTTCCTACGCATTTCAAGCACTCTTTTGCCAAAAAAATTAGTTTAAATTCTTGTTGTATGTGTTGTTTAGTTGTGTGTGTATGTAGTATGTTATTGTTGTATGAAAAATTTTTATTAAACTAATTCTATAATAGCTGTTTCTGCACCATCACCTTTACGTGGTCCAACACGTAGAATACGAGTGTATCCACCGTTACGGTCAGCATATTTAGGTGCTACTTCTTCAAATAATTTTTTAAGAGCTAATTGACTCTTACCTTCTTCAGTTGCTACTGCAACAGGTTGGATGAATTTAGCTGCATTACGTCTTGCTGCTAGATCACCTTTTTTACCTAATGTAATCATTTTTTCTGCTAATGAACGAACTTCTTTCGCTCTTGTAACAGTTGTTTCAATTCTACCGTGTACTAGTAGAGCAGTTACTAAGTTTCTTAACATCGCTTTACGGTGAGCTGATGTACGTCCTAATTTTCTGTAACCCATTAGTGTGCCTCCTTGTTAGTATTATTCTTCTTTGAATCCTAGTTCTAACTCTTGAAGTTTAATTTTAACTTCTTCTAGAGATTTACGACCTAAGTTTCTTACTTTAATCATTTCTTGTTCTGTTTTGTTAGCTAATTCTTGTACTGTGTTAATTCCTGCACGTTTTAAGCAGTTGTAACTACGTACTGATAAGTCTAATTCTTCAATTGTCATTTCTAACATTTGAACTTTATTATCTTCTTCTTTAGCTACCAATATTTCAGCAGCTTTTGCTTCTTCAGACATTTCCATAAATAATTCTAAGTGCGAAATTAGAATTTTAGATGCTAATGCTAAAGCGTCGTTAGCTGTAATTGAACCATTTGTAGTAACGTCTAAGATAAGTTTATCAAAGTCAGTACTTTGACCTACCCTAGTTTTTTCTACAGTATAGTTAACTTTTGATACTGGTGTGTAAATTGAATCGATTGGAATAACTCCGATTGGTAAGTCACGTTTTTTGTTACCATCAGCTGGTATAAATCCACGTCCTTTTCCAACGTAAATGATCATTTCAAATTGTCCACCTTCAGATACTGTTGCAATGTGTTGATCAGTATTTACTACTTCGATATCAGAATCGATAGCGATGTCTGCTGCTGTAACAACTGCAGGACCTTTAACACTGATTGATACTTGTTTTTCTTCTTCAGAATGAACTACAAATGCGATGTTTTTAACGTTCATAATGATTTCAGTAACATCTTCTACAACACCTTTAATTGCTTGGAATTCGTGTTGAACTCCTTCAATATCGATGCTTCTTGCTGCTGCTCCTGGTAATGATGAGATTAACATTCTTCTCAATGAATTACCTAATGTAGTTCCATATCCACGTTCAAGTGGTTCAACTACAAAGCGACCAAATCTTTTATCTGATGATTCTTCAATGATTTGAATTTTTGGTTTTTCTATTGCTAACATTATGTTAAACCTCCTAAATTTTGTCTATGTTATTATTATACACGACGACGTTTAGGTGGGCGACATCCATTGTGAGGAACTGGAGTTACGTCTTTGATTGATGTAACTTCTAATCCAGCAGATTGTAATGCACGAATAGCTGCTTCACGTCCTGCACCTGGACCTTTAACTGTTACATCTACATATTTCATTCCGTGTTCCATAGCTTGTTTAGCTGCTGCTTCACTTGCCATTTGTGCTGCGAATGGAGTAGATTTTCTAGAACCTTTGAATCCTAGTGCTCCTGCACTTGACCATGATACTGCATTACCATGTTCATCTGTAATTGTTACGATTGAGTTGTTGAATGTAGAACGAATGTGTGCAACACCATTTTGTATATTTTTTTTCACACGACGTTTACGTGATTGTTGTTTACGAGCCATAGTTGTGTTTCTCCTCCTATCCTAATTATTTTTTCTTGTTCGCAACTGTTTTCTTAGGACCTTTACGAGTACGAGAGTTGTTCTTAGTGTTTTGCCCTCTTACTGGAAGTCCACGACGGTGACGAATTCCTCTGTAACATCCGATTTCCATTAGACGTTTGATGTTTAATGAAACTTCACGACGTAAGTCACCTTCTGTTTTGTAGTTATCTACGATTTCACGAATTTTATCTAGTTGATCTTCTGTTAAGTCTTTAACTCTCACATCTTCAGAAACTCCAGCTTCTTTTAAGATTTTTTGAGAAGTTTTTAAACCTATACCATATACATAAGTTAGAGATATAACAACGCGTTTCTCACGTGGAATATCTACTCCTGCTATACGTGCCATTAAGTTTGCACCTCCTAATTAATTATCCTTGTTTTTGTTTATGTTTTGCGTTTTCGCAAATCACTAATACTTTACCACCACGACGAATTACTTTACATTTGTCACAGATTTTTTTTACTGATGGTCTTACTTTCATCGTTATTTCCTCCTTGAGTTTATAACTTACTTGAATCTATAAGTTATTCTACCTTTTGTCAGGTCATACGGACTCATTTCTACTGTAACTTTATCACCTGGTAAAATTCTTATATAATTCATTCTGATTTTTCCAGAAACATGAGCTAAAATAATATGACCATTTTCTAATTCTACTTTAAACATTGCATTCGGCAAGTTTTCTACTACTAAACCTTCTACTTCAATGACATCTTTTGCCATACTTTTCCTCCCTGACTATTTCAGTTTATCTAATATATTTTGTACGTCTTGGAAAACTACTTTGATGTCTTGGTCACCATTAACATTTTCAACTACTCCTTCTTTTTGACTATAGAAGTCTAAAAGAGGTTTTGTTTGTTTGATGTTAACTTCTAAGCGATTACCAACTGTTTCTTCGTTGTCATCACTTCTTTGGTATAATTCACCACCATCATTATCACAAATACCTTCAACTTTTGTAGGGTTGAAAAGTAAGTGATAAGTGTTTCCACATTGTTTACAGATTCTTCTACCTGTTAAACGAGGTAACAGAATAGCTGGATCTACATCGATATTTAGTACTTTATCGATTTTTCTATTAGTTTTTGCTAAAATTTGATCAAGGGCTTCAGCTTGTTCTACTGTTCTTGGAAAACCGTCAAGTAAAAAGCCTTCTTTTGCATCTTCTTGATTCAATCTTTCTTCAACTAATCCTATAGTTACACTGTCAGGAACAAGTTGTCCTTTATCAATATAACTTTTTGCTTCTTTTCCAAGCGGAGTCTCATTTTTAATAGCAGCTCTAAACATATCTCCAGTAGAAATATGCGGAATTGGATAATTCGCTTTAATTTGCTCTGCTTGAGTACCTTTACCCGCTCCTGGTAATCCCATTAAAATAATATTCATCATGATTATTTACCACCTTTTCGTCCTGTAATAAAACTTCTATAGTTCTTCTCTGTTAATTGAGTATTAAGTTGTTTAACTGTCTCTAGCGCTACACTGACAACAATTATTAAACTTGTACCACCAATTTGAACAGATGCTGGTAATTTAGCAATGCTTGTGAATATTGTTGGAAGAACCGAAACAGCTGCTAGGAATATTGAACCTACAAACGTTAGTCTGTATAAAATACCTGTAATGTATTGTTCAGTTTTTTTACCTGGTCTAACCCCTGGAACAAAACTTCCTTGTTTTCTTAAATTATCAGCCATTTTTTCTGGGTTAACTTGAACCATTACATAGAAGTAACAGAACGCAATAATTAATACTACGTATAATGTTAATCCTAGAACATGACTGAAATCGAAATATGATACAATTCTTTGTAACTTTTCGTTATTAGGTGCGAATATCGCAATAGTTCTAGGTAATTGTAAGAATGCGATAGCGAAGATTACTGGGATAACCCCGGCACTGTTCACTTTAAGAGGCAAGTAAGTTGATCTTGCTCCTAACATTCTACGACCTGCTCTCGCTTGAGAGTATTGAATAGGAATTTTACGAATTGCTTCTTGCATGTAAACAACAGCAGCAACAATTCCTATAACAATGATTGCTACAATAACAATTTTTAAAATTGCTAATGTAAGGTTCTCAGCATCTTTAATTTGAGATTCATAAACTTGAATGAATTCCATTGGTAAGCGAGCGATAATACCCGCTAAGATAATGATAGAAACACCATTACCTACACCATATTGAGATATCTGATCCCCTAGCCATAGTAATAATGCTGTACCAGCAGTTAATACTAAAGCTACTGTAATGAATCCTATGACTGATGTGTCTTTGATTAGTCCTTGATATGCATTATTAAATCCATAAGACATAATAAGCGATTGGATAAATGCTAAGACAATAGCCAAGACTCTTGTTAATTTTTGAGTTTTTTTATGTCCTACTTCACCTTGTTTTGACCACTCAGTTAATGTAGGAATAACATCCATTTGCATAAGTTGAATTACGATTGATGCTGTAATGTATGGCATGATACCCATAGCGAATACAGAAAACTGTTGTAAAGCTCCTCCTGCAAATGTATTAAATATTCCGAATAATCCAGATGCATCTTGACTTTTAAGAACATCTGCATCTACTCCAGGTATCGGTAAGTAAGAACCGATACGGAATAGGAATATACCAAATAAGGTAAATAAAATTTTGTTACGAGTTTCTTTAACTTTAAATAAATTTAGTGATGCACTAAACATATATTATAGCACCTCGCAAACTCCTCCAGCTGCTTCAATAGCTTCTTTTGCTGAAGATGAGAATTTGTGAGCTTGTACAGTTAATTTTTTCTCTAATTTACCGTTAGCTAATACTTTAACACCTGAAAGTTCTTTTTTAATAACTTTAGTTTCTAATAATAGAGCAGGTGATACTACAGTACCATCTTCAAATTTATTTAAGTCGTCAAGATTTACAACTGCAAATTCTTTTCTGTTTACATTGTTAAATCCACGTTTTGGAATACGTCTGAATAATGGGTTTTGTCCACCTTCAAATCCTGGGCGAACTCCACCACCACTACGTGCTTTTTGTCCTTTTTGACCACGTCCTGAAGTTTTACCATTTCCTGATCCAATCCCACGACCTACTCTGTTACGCTCTTTACGAGAACCTTCAACTGGTTGTAATTCATGTAATTTCATTTAGACTAGCACCTCCTTGTATTAATAATTCTTATTTTTCTTCTACTGTTACTAAGTGTGAAACTTTGTTGATCATTCCGCGAATCGCAGCGTTATCTTTGTGTTCAACTGTTTGGTGCATTTTTTTAAGACCAAGAGCTTCAACAACTTTTCTTTGATTCTTTGGACGACCAATAGTACTACGAGTTAGGGTTACTTTTAATGTCATGTTCTTTTCCCTCCTCTTATCCTAATAATTCTTCCACAGATTTACCACGTAAAGCTGCTACGTGTTCTACTGTTTGTAATCTTGTTAATCCTTCGATTGTAGCACGAACCATGTTTACTGGTGTGTTTGAACCTAGAGATTTTGATAAGATATTTGAAATACCTGATAATTCTAATACGGCACGAACTGGTCCACCAGCGATAACCCCTGTACCAGGTGCAGCTGGTTTGATTAATACTGAACCTGCTCCAAATTGTCCGATGATTTCGTGAGGTATTGTTCCATTAACTACTGGTACAGTAATTAAGTTATGTTTAGCAGCTTCAACTGCTTTTCTGATTGCATCTGGTACTTCTTGAGCTTTACCTGTACCAAATCCTACGCGACCATTTTTGTCACCAACTACTACTAAAGCAGAGAAACGGAAACGACGTCCACCTTTAACAACTTTAGCTACACGGCGAATGGCAACTACGCGTTCTTCAAATTCTTTTTTGATTTCTTCTTGACGCATCTACTTATTTCCCTCCTTATTAGAATACAAGTCCGTTTTCACGTGCTGCTTCAGCTAATGCTTTAACACGTCCGTGATATAGGTATCCTCCACGGTCGAAAACAACTTTTTCAATTCCTTTAGTTTTAGCTACTTCTGCGATTAATTTTCCAACTTCTTTAGCTGCTTCTACACTTGATTTAGAAACGTTCTCAAGTTTTAATGAAGAAGCTTGTGCTAATGTAACACCTTTAGTGTCATCAATAATTTGTGCGTAAATGTTTGTGTTTGAACGGTATACGTTTAAACGTGGAACTTCTGTAGTTCCTTGAACTTTAACACGTACTCTTGCGTGTCTTTTTTTACGAACTTTATTTTTATCAAGTTTCGTAATCATATTTGAAACACTCCTTTCTGTTATCTATTATTTACCAGTTTTTCCTTCTTTACGGCGAACATATTCACCTACGTAGCGAATACCTTTACCTTTATAAGGTTCTGGAGGACGTACTGCACGAACTTTAGCTGCGTATTGTCCTACTACTTCTTTGTTAATACCTTCGATACTAACTTTAGTGTTTCCTTCAACACCTAATGTAATTCCTTCGATTTCTTCGAATTCAACTGGGTGAGAGTATCCAACACTTAGTACTAATTTTTTACCTTGCATTTGAGCACGGTATCCAACCCCGATTAATTCAAGTTCTTTTTTGAATCCAGCAGATACACCTTCAACCATGTTAGCTAAGATAGCACGAGTTGTTCCGTGTACTGTACGGTGACGTTTAGAGTCAGATGGACGTACTACTGTGATTTCACTTCCTTCAATGTTGAAAGTCATGTCTTTATCAAATTGTTGTTTTAATTCACCTTTAGGTCCTTTAACTGTTGCGAAGTTATCAACGATGTTAACTTCAACCCCTGCAGGTACTGTAATAACTTTATTACCTATACGTGACATTTAATTGGCACCTCCTTATAATATTACCAGATGTAAGCTAATACTTCTCCACCTGTGTTATTTTTACGAGCAACTTTATCAGTTACAACTCCAGTTGAAGTTGATACGATTGCTATTCCTAGTCCATTTAATACTCTTGGCAGTTCATCTGCTTTAGCGTATACGCGTAAACCAGGTTTTGAAATTCTTTTAATTCCTTTAATTACTCTTTCACCTTTTGAGTATTTAAGAGTAAGTTTAAGTTTTCCTTGTTTGTTATCTTCGATGTATTCTACATCTTTAATGAAACCTTCTTGTTTTAAGATTTCTGCAATTTGCTTTTTAATATTTGACGCAGGTAATTCTAATGTTTCGTGTTTAACCATGTTAGCATTACGAATACGTGTTAGCATATCTGCGATAGGATCTGTCATTGTCATTAGGATAAATCCTCCTTTCTTCTACTAATATATTACCAACTTGCTTTTTTAACTCCAGGAATTTGTCCTTTGTAAGCTAATTCACGGAATTTAATACGGCTGATTCCAAATTTTCCAATGTATCCGTGAGGACGTCCAGTTATGCTACAACGATTGTGTAAACGAGCTGGAGCTGAGTTTTTTGGAAGTTTGCTAAGTCCGATGTAATCACCTTTAGCTTTTAATTCCGCTCTTTTAGCTGCATACTTGTCAACTAATTTTTGGCGTTTTAATTCACGCTCTACCATTGCTTTTTTAGCCATGTGTCTTTTACCTCACCTTTCTTATTTTGCGAATGGCATTCCACATTGTGTTAATAACTCACGAGCTTCTTCATCTGTGTTAGCTGTTGTTACTATAACGATGTCCATACCACGTACTTTACTTACTTTATCGTAATCAATTTCAGGGAAAATTAATTGTTCTTTAACACCTAGTGTGTAGTTACCACGACCATCGAATGCTTTTTTAGAAACACCGTGGAAGTCACGTACACGTGGAAGTGCTACAGTTACTAATTTGTCGAAGAATTCATACATTCTTTCTCCACGTAAAGTAACTTTAGCCCCGATAGGCATACCTTCACGAAGTCTGTAAGTAGCGATTGATTTTTTAGCTCTTGTTACTAATGGTTTTTGACCAGAAATTAAAGCTAATTCTGCTACTGCGTTGTCTAGGGCTTTAGAGTTTTGCACAGCATCACCTACACCCATGTTAATTACGATTTTTTCAATTTTTGGTACTTGCATAACACTGCTGTACTCAAATTTTGTCATTAATTCTTTTGTTATCTCAGATTTAAATTTATCTTCTAAACGAGCCATCTAAAATAGTGCCTCCTTTCTTCAACTATTATTATATTTCTTTTCCTGATTTTACTGCGATACGTACTTTCTTACCATCTTTTTCTTCGAAACGTACTCTTGTCGCTTTTCCAGTTTCAGGATCTTGTAACATTACGTTTGATACGTGAATTGCTGCTTCTTTTTCTACGATTCCACCTTGAGGTGCATCTTGAGAATTCTTAACGTGTTTTTTAATGATGTTAACACCTTCTACAACAACACGATCTTTTTTAGGTTGAGCTTCGATTACTGTACCAACTTTACCTTTGTCTTTACCAGTAATTACTACAACTTTATCACCTTTTTTAATGAACATTTCTTGTTAACCTCCTTCTTTACTGTACTTTTTATTATTATAATACTTCTGGAGCTAGTGATACGATTTTCATGTAGTTACCGTCTCTTAATTCACGAGCAACTGGTCCGAAAATACGTGTACCACGTGGGCTCTTATCATCACGGATAATTACACAAGCATTTTCATCAAATTTAATATATGAACCGTCGTTACGACGAGCTCCTGTTTTTGTACGAACGATTACGGCTTTAACTACTTCACCTTTTTTAACAACTCCACCTGGTGTTGCTTTTTTAACAGAACATACAATTACGTCACCAATGTTAGCAACTTTACGTCCTGAACCACCTAGAACTTTGATTGTTAAAACTTCTTTTGCTCCTGAGTTATCAGCCACTTTTAAGCGTGTTTCTTGTTGAATCATGCGCTTTTTGCCTCCTTCTTAGGGTTTATCCTAGTTTTATTAGATTATAACTGCTTCTTCTACTACTTCTACTAAACGGAAGTTTTTAGTTGCAGATAATGGACGAGTTTCCATTATTTTTACGATATCATTTAATTTAGCAACATTGTTTTCATCATGTGCTTTGAATTTTTTAGAATATTTTACACGTTTACCGTATAGAGGGTGTTTTTTGTAAGTTTCTACTAAAACTGTGATTGTTTTATCCATTTTATCAGAAACTACTTTTCCAACGTAAACTTTTCTATCATTTCTCTCAGTCATGTTTGCCTCCTATATTATTTATTCGCTAATTCTCTTTCGCGAATAACAGTTTTCATACGAGCGATTGATTTTCTAACTTGACTAATACGAGCTGTATTTTCTAATTGACCAGTTGCCAATTGGAAGCGTAAGTTGAAAAGCTCTTCTTTTAATTCTTTGATTTTTGTTTCTAACTCTTGTGAAGTTAATTCTCTAATCATTGATTTGAATTCATTTGTTTTCATTATGCTTCACCACCTGTTTCTTCACGTTTTACAAATTTACATTTAACAGGTAACTTGTGAGATGCAAGTCTTAGAGCTTCACGTGCAACTTCTTCACTTACTCCAGCAACTTCGAACATCACTCTACCTGGTTTAACGATTGCAACCCATCCTTCTACTGCACCTTTACCAGATCCCATACGTACTTCTAATGGTTTTTTAGTGTAAGGCATGTGAGGGAAGATTTTAATCCAAACTTTACCACCACGTTTCATATAACGAGTCATCGCTATACGAGCAGCTTCTATTTGACGAGAAGTAACTCTTGCTGCAGTAGTAGCTTGTAATCCAAATTCACCGAAATCTACTACGTTTCCGCCTTTAGATTTACCTTTTGTTGATTGTCTGTGTTGACGACGATATTTAACACGTTTAGGCATTAACATAAATTAGTTACCTCCTTTTTCAGATTTTCTAGTTGGTAATACTTCACCACGGTTAATCCAAACTTTAACTCCAAGTTTACCATAAGTTGTATCTGCTTCTTCATGAGCGTAGTCGATGTCTGCTCTTAATGTGTGTAGTGGCACTGAACCTTCTGAGTAGTGTTCTGCACGAGCGATATCTGCTCCACCAAGACGTCCTGATACTTGAGTTTTAATTCCTTTAGCTCCTGCTCTCATAGCTCTTTGGATAGCTTGTTTTTGAGCACGACGGAATGATACACGAGCTTCTAATTGACGAGCAATGTTTTCAGCTACTAATTTAGCGTCGATATCAACTTTTTTGATTTCAACTACATTAATGTGTACTCTTTTCCCAGTTAATTTGTTTAATTCTAATCTTAATTTATCGATCTCAGCACCACCTTTACCGATAACCATACCTGGTTTACCAGTGTGTACTGAAATGTTTACTTTCTTATCAAATCTTTCAATTTCTACTTTAGAAACTGAAGCGTCTTTTAATTGTTTACTGATGAACTCACGGATTTTGAAATCTTCGTGTAAGTTAGCAGCGAAATCTTTTTCCGCATACCATTTTGAATCCCAATCACGAATAACTCCAACACGTAAGCCTATTGGATGTACTTTTTGACCCACAGTTTGTAGCCTCCTTTAACTAGTTTAGCTTTTATAATTTCTTAATTTTTATTATTTGTTATCACTTAAAACGATAGTGATGTGACTTGTTCTTTTGTTGATTGAACTTGCAGCACCTTTTGCTCTTGGACGGAATCTTTTAAGAGTTGGTCCTTCATTTGCAAATGCTTGTGATACTACTAAGTCTTCTACATTCATTCCATAGTTGTGTTCAGCGTTAGCAGCAGCTGATTTAATAACTTTAGCTACTGGTAAAGAAGCTGATTTAGTTGTGAATTCTAAAATTCCTAATGCTTCGCCCACTTTTTTCCCACGTACTAAGTCTAATACTAGTCTTACTTTACGAGGAGCAATGCGGACTGTCTTAGCGATTGCTTTTGACTCCATGAATGTGCCTCCTTGATTTTACTAATTTCTAAATTATCTTCTTGTTTTTCTGTCGTCTGCAACGTGACCTTTGTAAGTTCTTGTTGGTGCAAACTCACCTAATTTGTGTCCTACCATATCTTCAGTCACATATACAGGTACATGTTTTCTTCCGTCATATACTGCAAAAGTAAGTCCTATGAATGTTGGGAAGATTGTTGAACGACGAGACCAAGTTTTAATTACTTGTTTCTTTTCTTGTTCGTTCATTTTTTCAACTTTTGCTAATAAGTGGTGATCAGCGAATGGTCCTTTTTTTAAACTACGAGCCATTGTGTTATCTCCTTTCCGATACTTTGCATACTTAAGGCTTTGGTAAAGAGCACTTGCTCCTCACCAACTAACCTTTGTTTAATTTTATTATTTAGTTCTAGCACGTACGATAAATTTGTTTGAACGAGCTTTTTTAGAACGAGTTTTCTTACCAAGAGTAGGTTTACCCCATGGTGACATTGGTGATTTACGTCCGATTGAAGTACGTCCTTCACCACCACCGTGTGGGTGATCGTTCGGGTTCATAACAGATCCACGTACAGTTGGTCTTTTACCTAACCAACGAGTTCTACCGGCTTTACCGATATTTACTAGTCCGTGTTGTTCGTTACCAACTTCACCGATTGTAGCACGGCAAGTTGCTAAGATCATTCTTACTTCTCCTGATTTAAGACGTACTAATACGTATTTACCTTCTTTACCAAGTACTTGAGCACTTGCTCCAGCAGAACGTACTAATTGTCCACCTTTACCAGGTTTAAGTTCGATGTTGTGAATTAATGTCCCTACAGGGATGTTTGCTAGTGGTAATGCATTACCAACTTTAATATCAGCAGTTTCACCAGATACTAAGATTTGTCCTACTTTAAGTTCTTTAGGAGCGATGATGTATCTTTTTTCTCCATCTACATAGTGTAATAGAGCGATGTTCGCTGAACGGTTTGGATCGTACTCGATAGTAGCAACTTTTGCTGGTACGTTGTCTTTATTTCTCTTGAAGTCAATAATACGGTATTGTTTTTTGTGTCCTCCACCGTGGTGACGAACTGTAATTTTACCTTGGTTATTTCTTCCCGCTTTTTTCGGTAGCGGCGCTAATAATGACTTTTCTGGTTTGTTAGTTGTAATTTCCGCAAAATCTAATGATGTCATGTTACGACGACCGTTAGTTATAGCTTTATATACTTTAATTGCCATTTGTCATTTTTCCTCCTTAATGGTATTTGTTATTCTTAAGCGAATAATCCTTCGATTGTTTGTCCTTCTGCTAACTTAACGATTGCTTTTCTACGTTTGTTAGTGTAACCACCGTATCTTCCAACACGACGGAATTTTGGTTTGTAGTTCATTACGTTTACTTTCTCAACTTTAACTCCGAAGATTTCTTCGATAGCTTGTTTAATTTGAGTTTTGTGAGCGCGTGTGTCTACTAGGAAAGTGTATTTATTTTCTTG
The DNA here is from genome assembly GCF_963519265.1 of uncultured Gemella sp. Taxonomy (GTDB): domain Bacteria; phylum Bacillota; class Bacilli; order Staphylococcales; family Gemellaceae; genus Gemella. The sequence goes on from NZ_CAUQNQ010000001.1 coordinate 17,842, forward strand.
CATTAATAAATAACTTTTTTCAGTTAGTACTGGGCGTTTGATAATATCGCGTGCTTCCATTATGCTAATACCTCCCCAACTTTTTCTACTGCATCTTTAGTGAATACAACTTTGTTGCTTCCTAAGATGTCTAATACGTTAAGACCAGTTGTTTCTACAAATTCAACTCCTGGAATATTTCTTCCTGATAAAACAGTATTTTCTTCTAGTTCAGTAACTACGAATAATACTTTTTTCTCTAGGCTAAGGTTTGATAACATTTCTTTAAAGTTTTTAGTTTTAATTGTATCAAATGATAAACTTTCTAATGCAAATACTTCGTTAGCTGCTACTTTAGAAGATAAAGCAGAACGCAATGCTAAACGACGCATTTTACGAGGCATTTTGAAGCTGTAGCTACGTGGTGTAGGTCCGAATACAATTCCACCTCCACGCCATTGTGGTGAACGGATAGATCCTTGACGAGCACGACCTGTTCCTTTTTGACGCCATGGTTTGCGACCACCACCTGAAACTTCAGAACGTCCTTTTGTTTTGTGTGTACCTTGACGAAGTGATGCTCTTTGTAAAGTTACAGCTTGGAATAAAACGTGTTGATTTGGTTCGATTCCGAATACTGCTTCATTAGCTTCAACTGCACCAACTTTAGTACCGTCTTGTTTAAATAAATCTAATTGTGGCATTATCTAATTTCCTCCTTCCGTATATTTTCCGATTATTTACCAGATTTAACTGCTGATTGGATTTTTACGAAGCTTTTCTTAGATCCTGGAATACATCCTTTAACTAGGATTAATCCATTTTCTACATCTACGCTTACGATTTCTAAGTTTTGAGTAGTAACTGTAACTCCACCCATTTGACCTGGTAATGCTTTACCTTTGAATACACGGTTAGGTGCTACAGGTCCCATTGACCCAGGACGACGGTGGTAACGAGAACCGTGAGCCATTGGTCCGCGGCTTTGTCCATGACGCTTGATTGCCCCTTGGAATCCTTTACCTTTACTTACTCCTGTTACGTCAACTAAGTCCCCTGCTGCAAAAATATCAACTTGGACTTCTTGACCTACTTCATAATTAGCAACTTCTGCATCTCTGATTTCGCGTACGAAACGTTTTGGAGCAGTGTTAGCTTTATCTGCGTGACCTTGTTCAGGTTTGTTCGCAACTTTTACTAAACGGTCTTTACGTTCTTTATCGTAAGGACGTTTATCGTCGAATCCTAATTGGATTGCGTTGTATCCTTCAACTTCTTCTGTTTTCTTTTGTAATACGACGTTACCTTTCGCTTCAACTACTGTTACTGGAATTAATTCTCCATTTTCAGCGAAGATTTGAGTCATACCTACTTTTCTTCCTAAGATACCTTTGGTCATCGAAAGTCACCTCCTATAATTATAATTTTAATTCGATGTCAACACCTGATGGTAAGTTTAAGCTGATTAAAGCGTCAACTGTTTTTTGTGTTGGTTCAATAATATCGATTAGGCGTTTGTGTGTACGTTGTTCGAATTGTTCACGGCTATCTTTGTAAATGTGAACTGAACGTAAGATTGTGTATACTGCTTTTTCCGTTGGTAATGGAATTGGTCCAGAAACTTTTGCTCCAGAACGTTTTGCAGTTTCAACAATTTTCTCTGCACTTTGATCTACTAATCTGTGATCATATCCTTTAAGACGAATACGAATTTTTTGTTTTGCCATCATTTCTCCTCCTATACATTTATTCGCCGCTATCTAGTAGCGACTTCTCCACGAAAGTTCTCCAGCACGCCATGCCATGGCAAAGCGGCCGGGCGTGTCAGTAACCTTTCGCTTCAACGCAAGTCTTTTTCAAGACCAACATTAATTATTATACATGGTAAAAGCATATATTGCAAGTATTTTGTTAAAAAAATTTAAAAAAATTTTATGAATATGTTTTCTATTTTCTTGTATTTTTTTCTTTAGCTAATATAGACTATATTATATAGAAGAAAAAATTTATTTTTCTCCTGGAAAAATAAAAAACTCAGAGTTTTTACACCCTAAGTTCTTTTAAATTCTTATTTTATTTTAACGGTAAAATATTGTATTGAATTTCTAAATCAGATGATAATAAATGAGATACTTTACAACGAAGTTTAATATTATCTAGTACTCCTTGTCTATCCCCTGCCGCTAGTTGTTCTTCTGTTCTATCTACATGAACATTAGCTACAATTTTTCTATTATCATAATCAACAATCAATTCAGTTTCAATTACTAAATCAACTAACTCATATGCTCTGAAGAAATATCCTTTTGCACACATACTAACACATCCATTGTATGCTGTAGCAAATAAATCCATTGGACCATCTTTACTTTCTTCTATAAACATTTTATATTCTCCACCAAGTGGTGTTGTTGCATGTGAAGTAAAACCTTCTTTAATTTTTAAATTAGACGTATACATAACAGTCTCCCTTTGTATATTTGATTTTAAGATTTATCTTAATAATTTTATTATACTCTTCTGATTGGTTTTTGTACACTATTTATTCTCGAGAATTCCTTTAACTGTTGCAACTAAATCTACATCTTTAAATTTATAGTTTACACCAGAAAAATCCATATGTTTCGTGATATCATTTGTTTGTAAAATTAACGTTGCCCCCGATGCCGCCGCAGCCAATGCACCCGGTCGTGAATCTTCTATAGCTATAACATTATTTATGCTAACACCTAATTTTTCAGCTGCTAACAGATAAATATCTGGCGCAGGTTTAGGTGTAACCTTATCTTCTTTTGTAGCTATAACTGATATATATTTTTCAAAACCTTTTCTTTGAAGCCCAGTTTCAATATGTTCTCTTTTTCCATTTGAAGCTACTGCCATTTTTATCCCATGAGTATATAAATATTCCATAAGTTCCGCAATACCTGGTAATACAGGTGCATTATGATAATTATCTAGAATACGCTTAGTAATCTCCGCTTCAAACTTATCATAATCCTCACTAGACATTTCATATCTTTCATTATAGTATCTCTTGCTTGTTTCTTCATTTGTTCCTGAAACATTTTTTATGTAGTCCATTTTATCTAATTTTTGACCTAATACTTCTTCAGTTAAGTCACGCATGTTTTCATAGTAAACTTTTTCCGTATCTACTATCGTTCCATCAAAATCAAATATTACCGCCTCTAATTTTTCCACTTTATTTCTCCTTTTTTCTATTTAAACATATATTTACTATTTTATAATGTATTTACTAAAATTCAAAATTATTTGGACGAAATAAAGAGCAACTTTGAGACTGAAACTTCAATTCCACCTAGTTGCTCCCTTTTATATTTTTCAATATTTATTGCAAAAGTACTATTATATTATTCAAATCTCACTAATTTTTCAGCTTTAATTCTTACAGACGGTCTTCCATCTTTTTCTTTTTTACCTAGTGCAATTAACATCACAGGTACTAAGTTTTCCTCTAACTCAAATAGTTCAGCAACTTTGTCTCTCATAAATCCACCAATAATATTAGTGTCATACCCTTTAGCATAAGCTATATTAGTAAATTGCATCGTCCATAGTCCACAGTCAAAGTAAACACCTTCTCTATTTTTATCAACCGGGATTTTTTCTAATTGAGGAACCATACCTTCTTCAAAGCCGTCTTTAACTTCTTGAGTCATATAACCTTTTTCTACAGCTTCACCATATATCTCATCAAACTTGTTATAGTAGTTTAAATCCCCTAGTACGATAATCATCGCAGCAGAAGTATCATTTTGAATTTTATTGTAGTTAGCACTACCTAACTTCTCTTTTCCTTCAGGAGTATCTACAACGATATATCTCCAAGGTTGCAGGTTACAAGATGAAGGAGCAATATTCGCTTCATCTAACATCTCTATAATTTCTTCACGTTTAATTTTAACATCAGCATCAAAATACTTAACTGATTTTCTTCCTTTTATCACTTCAAAAAACTCTGGACTCTTCTTACCTAATAGTGCATTAAAAAAGTTTCTCACTTATCTTCTCCTTCTATAAATCTATTTTATATATTCTCTCCGTAAAATCACCTTCTGATCTTAAACAACTTGTAAATTATACTATACTTGATAATTTCTATCAACTAATACAGCTTATAATATAAAAATTAAACAAGTAGCCAATAATATCTCAATCAGCTACTTGCTTTAAACAATAATTTTATATCGCAATAATAATGTGTTCCTTTTACACATCATCAAATTTTCCATTATAAAATTTATCATAATTCTCTATTTCCCTAATAATATATCCAAGATCATCTGTGGTTTTGTTACCATAAGAAGATGATCTGACTCCTCTATTTGCGTATAATTCATCCCTATTAGCTTGAAGTAAGAAAATACTGTAAGTTTATTAAATATATTCCTACTTCTTTTTAATAGTTCTAAATTATCTACCCCCGCATACAAAGATAAATAATCATACTCTGTTTGCGAGTTCGGCCTCACCATATATTCACTACCTTCTTTTCTCAGTTTTTTTAGGATTAACTCCACCAAAAACTCATCTTTCATCTCTTCTACACTAAGTGTCTTTGATAGATATTCTTCTTTACTAGTGAACTTTATCTCTGGTTCAAAATATGTTTTTAACACCGATTCAGGAGGTATAGGTTCTAAGCCCTCAATGATAATTAAATTAACACCATCAAGGTATTCACTAAAAATCTCTAAACCGTTAAGTAAAACAACCGTACCATAAGAAGCAGTTACAATATAACCCCCTCTTCTTACTCTTGTCATTTTATTTAATAGCACCTGCTCAATTTCTTTTTTTGATATAGATTTAAAACTCTCTTCGGTAAATTCAATAAAATCAAAGGTTTGGTCTGGCATATTTTCTAAGACTCTCGCCCAAATATATCTATCCCAACCTAGTGGATTAATAAATAAGATATCTGTCATTATAATCATCCTTTCAAATATCTACACTAAAATCCTAATTCATTACCAAAATCCTCTAATTTATTTACAAGTATCGCCCCCTCCTTAATGTACTCATTCATTGCATAACTCATCTTATCGCCAAATTTCCCCGGTAGGCAGAATACATCAGAACCTACATCTAAGGCGAAATCCACCGTCCTTTGCGTTCCACTTCTCTTTGCCGCTTCCGTCACCAAAAGAGCACATGAAAGACCGGCAACAAGCCTATTTCTCTCCAGAAATTTATATTTCCTTATAGGCGAAGTTGGAAAATACTCAGATATAATAAGATGGTTTCGTTCTAACTCCTTATAGAGCTTATAACTTTGTTCCGGATAAATAATATTGTGCCCATGAGCTATTACACCAATAGTGTATCCTTTACTTTTTAAAGCCCCCTCATGAGCAAGGCTATCAACCCCAATCGCAAGACCACTTACTATCACAAAATTATTCATCGTTAAATACGGCACTATACTCTCGAGAGCATTTTTTGAATATGAAGTATTATTTCTACTACCTACTATAGAAATCTTCCTTCTAAACAGTAGCAAATCCTTATTACCTCTGTAAAAAATAACGTACGGATAATCATAAACCCTAAAAAGCTCCTTAGGATAATAAACATCATCACAAAATATATAGTTCACATTATAAAATTCAAAATAACTCTCGAAATCAAACTCCATATTATTATGAAGTTTAGTATAAACTTCCTCAGCATTATCTCCAAAATACACAGATAACTCCGGTATAGATAATTCTAAAATCTTCTCTATGCCATTTAAATCTTTAAACACCCTATGCATCTTTAAAGTTGTAACTTTCTCTATAGCTATTAAAGAAAGCAACACCCTTTTTTGTTCATCTGTAAAACTCTCAATGTACTCCCCCATAATTTTGTCCTCTTACTTATCATTTTCTACTAATAAAGCATAATACGCTTTGAATACTTTTAAGAAAATTTCCCCTTGTTGAACATTGTTAATATAAATACTATCTTTAAATTCTATAATATTACTCATTATTCTTATGAGTTCAGAATAACTTTTGCCTTCTTTATAGAATCTATACATTAATCCTTGCCAATAGACAAGTGGCGTTCTAATAAGTACCTGTTCTAACATGTTAACACCAATTACTTCAGGAATATTATTCAACTCTATATGTTGATTATAAAACATGCTTAAAACTTTATTTTTTACAGTCTTATCGAACTTAATTTGTTCATAGACATAATTTTCAACATCCGATGGATACAACTTCGACGTTAAATCTTTGTCCAGTAGTTTTAAATCAAGTGGCACATCAAACTCATCAATACTTAATGAAGTTTTTATACAAACAGCATTTCGTTTTTTTAGATTATGAGCCCAGATTTGATAGAATTCAAATTTTTTGTTTATATTATCCCAACCATAAAAGAACACTTTCCCTTGATAATAATTTAAAAAATTGTCCACAAATGGTGCATACCTAATATAACTTATACCATCGTAACTTTTTAATTCTTTTATAAATTTGTTTGTATCAATTAACCAGATTAACTTCAATCCAGCTTTCATATATCCTCTTGTTCTAGCTTTAATAAGATCAAAAGGAATAACTGATCTTTGATACTCAAAAGCTATGCTATTATCTTTAATAAATACATCCGCTATTTGAATATCATTATTTTCCCCTGTTTTAAAAATATGTTCGACTTCCACATTACGATATCTTTTTCTAAAATGTTCATAAAGATCTTTCTTCGCTTCTAGATGTTCACTACTCTCTTTCTTGTAAGTTTCAAACTCACAAGAACAATTTTTAGCATGAGCAAAATGCGATTGAATCTTCACACCTTTTTTGAAAATTACTTTCCCTCCACATATCGGACAGTGATACTCCTTATTTTTTTCTATATCGCTATCCAATGCATTAAAAACTTCATCTTTATTATCGTATGCCACGTACATAATGTTTCTCCTCTTTTTTTCGTACTACACTTACAAACTACTTCTAACGCCTCTTATTCAATTGTCAATTTATTTTAAATACCTATATTTTCTATAAACAGAATCATCAACTTCTACTTCTATAAAATCCGTAAGATCCATCCACGTAATCTCATTTTCATGATTATCACTGTCTACTAGGTAAATCTTACTACCCTTCTCACATAGATAAAAGTTTTTCTGTCTATCATACATCCCTTGCATAAAATCCATATCCTCTTCTAAAGAAAAGTCAAGACATCTTTTATACCAAGGTACTTTTGCATGTTTTTTCACCTCTACTACATGATCGTATTTGCTTGCGTTCATAATATCTCCTCCTTCATAATTTTTCCTCTTTTTTAAACTTATATTACTTTTTACAAACTAAAAGCTCCAAATCTATCGTAATTTCTTTTAGTTTTTCAATATCAGCATCTGTGATAACTTTAGAAAATGTTAAAGGTGTCATCTTTAGAAAACTTGCCGCCTGCATCTGTGTTAATCGAAATGTATCGCTTACCGTTATCCTCTCCACGATAGTGCAATTCTCCTCGATTAGGCTCACAGTATCGCTATTCGTATATTCCTTACCACCGATTAACTTTCTAATTTCCCTTAGATAATTAGCATTAGGAATAACCTTAATCAAATACCCTTCATCTCCAAGCACTCTGAAAAACTCTTCATAATTCGCCGGTGTTAATATATTCAAGATACACGAAACACTGCCATCTTTGAACGGAAGATTAGCTAAGTTAGCAACCATATATGGATTCAATTTATCCTCTTTAACAGCTAACTCTATCGCATCCTTACTATTATCTAGACCATAAAAATATTTCTCAGGAAATACTTCCTTTAACTTCTTGATGTAATAACCTTCTCCACATCCGATATCCAGTACAATACCTTTAGCATACTTTTCAACTAAATTTTGGATATTTTTTAAAACATTCGCATAAAAATCATTACCAAAAACTTCGCTACGAGCTCTAAACAGCTCTTCACTATATTTTGTAGGTTTATAATTATTTATTAAATGGATATAACCCTTCTTAGAAAAATCATAACGATGATTATTACTACAAACCAAACTAATATTCTCTATACAAGATTCTGATAAACACTTTGGACAAAGATATATTTTTTCTTGATTAAACTTCTTTATTACATTCTCTATTTTCATTAAAACGCCTCTATACTTTCTAAGTTTATTGTATCAAATTTCCTTCAATATTGATAGCAAAAAACGGATAAAATATTAGAAAATTTCATCTTTTTCAGTTTTCTTCAAAACTTTATTTTTATTAGCTAATTACCGATTTCATTCCACTATTTTAAAACAAAAAATGACGACACAATCCTTTAGAATATTTTTATCGTCATTATATTTATATATTAATATTTTTTATTATTTTATACGGGAGAGACTCAGAAATCGTGATTTCGGAAAAATTGATTTTGTCAAGCCACTTTCCGCAGTGGTTTATTAGTTATCGAAAAAGCTTTTATAAAGCGAATGTAGATATCAATAAAACCTTGCATCTATGAGTTTTTATATAAACTTTTAAAAAATTTAAGATCTTTGTATTAACCCTAATATATTAAAACGTTATTTCTTTTTTCGCTCTCTTAACTCTTTAAAAAAATTCTTCATCAGCATAGAGCACTCTTCTTCAAGCACCCCAGAGATAACCTTAGCCTGATGATTAAATTTATTCTCACCCACTAAATCAATACAACTACCACAGCAACCGTACTTAGGATCACCCGTACCATAAATAACATTTTCAACTCTAGCTTGAACAATAGCTCCACTACACATAACACACGGCTCTACAGTAGTATACAAATAACTATTATCAAGTCTCCAAAAGCCTTGCTTCTCACAGCCTTCTTTAATAACTAGCATCTCCGCATGATTCAACGCCTGTTGATTTTCTTCACGAGTATTGTGCGCCTTCGCAACGACCTTATCATCAATAACCAGTACAGCTCCAATCGGGACTTCTCCTTTAGCGTAAGCTCTCCGCGCTTCTTCTAATGCCATCTCCATATAATAAGAATGATCTTTCACACCACTACATCCTTCCGCAAATATTATGTTCATTTTATTATATCATATTTAGAAATCAATAGGGGTAAAAAATAGACAGTATAGAAATTCATTTGTTCCCTGAATTTAAAAAGGGAGTGACTCAAAAATCGTTATTTCGAAGAAATCGATTTTTTAGAGTCATCCCCGCACAGTTTATTAGATATCTAAAAAGCTTTTATAAAGTGAACTTAGATATCAATAAACCACTGCGTCTATGAGGTTTTATATAAACCTTGTTAAAATTTAGGGCTTTCGGGGCAGCCACGATAGAAAAAAACTTAACAAAATTAATTTCAAAACTAATTTTGTTAAGTCTCCCTTCTTAAACCCTAGTGATTATTAAGCCAATAATATACATTTAAAAATATAATTATGGCTATAAACAAGAATGTCAGCATCCCTAGAACTATAGCGTGTATTTTTCTTTTGAAATATAGATATCCAATAAATTCTCTAATGAAGGCATTTAGCGTAAAATAGAATTTTGTCGGTGCTCCATAACCAATACATCTAAAACCTAAAGTTCTTGCTTGGACTAATGCTCGGTAGACATGATAATAATTCGTCACCACAGCGAAACTTTTATCAGCTGGAATAAATTTCTTCGAAAAAATAATATTTTCTTCGGTAGAAGTCGATTTATCTTCTAGAATTATATCATTCTCATCAACCCCCTGCTCAAGAGCATAGTTTTTCATCGCAAAGGCTTCAGATACTATTTCATCAGGACCTTGACCTCCCGACATAATTAGTTTACTTCCAGGATTAGCTTTATAAACTTTTATCCCTTTTCTTATTCTACTAGCAAGAAGTGGTGTTACCCTCTCACCAATCAATCCTGCACCCAAGACTACTACATAATCAATCCTTCTCGGCAAAATATTAATGACATTTAGAACACTAGATACTAAGTAAGACATTGCTATACACAAAAAATACAATACTACTAATCCAACATAAGAATAAAGTGCACTCAATGTTAAATTACCATAAGTATAGTCAGCAACACGTGGCCAATATATAAAATAACCTACCAGAAAGAAGAACGTAGCTAGACTCAGTAGATTCCCAATCCTTAATCCTTCTCTTCTAATAAGCATAAATGAATTGTATAAAAACATAATTACTACTACAATTGGTAGCAAAGTGAATATTACCACCGCTATAACAAGTAATACTACACCAAAATTATAAACAAACTTATTACCTGCCGCATTATTAGTGATAAGTGCCATTACATAAAAAATAAAACTCAAACCTGTCGCTATAAAAAATATCCCTAGAAATAAATTTCTTCTGTCGAAATACAGAACAGATAAGAACAACAAAAGAAATATTACAAAAACTATAAACGAACCTATTATCATAAAAACCTCCTGCTTATATACTTATATTATAGATTATATTGTAAACTAACAGACATGTCAATTACACCTAAGAATATAAAAACTCTATTTTCATCTCTCCACTTAATATATTTCATGACAGACTTCAAATCAAACATATTTTTCATTAAAAAGAAGAGACTATATTTATATCAAAAAAATTTTTTATGTTTTTAATTATTAATAAAATATCATTATATTAAATTCGAAATCAAACCGTATTCTCTTTCTATAGACTATTTGTTCTATAGATGAATTATATTTTCAAATATATATTTTATATAAATTTCTTTATTTTTGAGAAAATTTAGCACTATTTAACATAACTCTACTCTGTGCTATAATAATCTTGTAAATTTAATAATAAAAGGAGGAAAGTTACATGCAGAAAAAAATCAAAACTTTTCTAATATTTTTAGGAACATTACTTCTATGTTTCGTTATAAGTAGTCTAGGAGAAAAAGATGCTAAAGCAGACGAAGTTACCACTCCAAAATCCGAAAACACTTTACCTACTACTGATACAAACACCGTTGTTAAACCACCTATTAAAGATCGTACAACAGTATACTTACCTTTATACAACCAAAATAAAGAAGAAGTTATGGACGATCTGACTTTTGAATTAAAAGGGAATAACGAAGTTATAACAGCTAAAAATGACGAAGGAGAAATTGGTGCAAAATTAAAAAATAATGTTAGTTACACTATTACTCTTCTTGAAAATGATAAATATACGTTAAAACCTTTTAGTTTCACAGTAAAAAATGGCTCTCCAATTAGGGATGACAACAACGAACTTATATACAATTTAGATTTAGAGAAAAAAACTAAAGCAGCTGTTGAAAAACCTAAGAGTAGAACTACTCTATATCTTTCTGTCCTAGAAGGCAAAGAAGAATCTGAAGCTGACTTAACTTTTGAATTTAAGCATGGCGATGAAACTATTGTCTCAAAAAATGATGTTGGTCAAGTTGGTGCAAAATTACTTAACGATACTAGTTACCTAGTAAAATTACAAAATAATGATAAGTATGATTTCAAAGAATTCAGCTTTACATTAAAAAATGGAACACCTTATCGTGATGACAATAAAGAGCTATTAGTTAGTCTTGATATAATAAAAAAAGCCACTAACTCTACACCGCTACCAGAAGCTCCTAAACCGGACACTCCAAAACCAGAAACAAACAAACCGGATAAAGATCCTAATGATTGCGGATGCGAAACACCTAAACAAGATAAAGTAACTATTAAACAGCTTAAAGTTGTCGATATTAAAGACCCTGAAGGTGATACTATTAAAGAGCCTTTGACATTTGTATTCTTTAATGTATCAAAACAAAAACCTGCAGGAGAGTATACATCAACAGATGGAAAACTTCCAAAAGTTGAAATGTTGGTAGATGATGAATACGAAGTTTACCTTAAAACAAACGATAAATACGGTATGAGACATCGTCACTTCTACGCATTTATGAATCATTATCCAATAGATATGGAAGATGAACACGAAAGATATACTGATAGATTAGAAGTTATTAAAAAAGATAAAGATTATGTAGAACCTAAACAACCTGCAGTAACAGCTAGAATGCAAGTAAGATATAAAGGTAAATTACTAAAAGAACCTGTTACATTCGAATTTGTAAGCAACGGCGAAACACTAAAAGCTACTAGTAAAGACGGTCTTGTATCTGTTGATTTACATGAAAATACAGATTACATGGTAGGAGTTGTAAATAACGATAAATATGATATTGAAACTTTCCCAGTAGTTATTAAAAATAAACAAGTCGGGAAATTCCCTTATGACCACCGTACTTGTTGGTTAGTTGAACACCTTGACCTTTTAGATAAAGGTACAATTTCTACAACTAATCCTCACTATACTATTGCTACAAAAGATGAAAAAGTAAGAATCTCCGGTATGGATTTTAAAGATTTAAACCTTGATGTTAAAACAATTGATCCTACAACTATCCCAGCTTTAAAAGGAATGGATGCATTAGTATATGATATCAGCTTCATAAATATATATAGACATGAAATCGTAAATCTTAAAGGGGATTTCACAGTAACTGTTCCTAAAGATAGAAACAAAAAAGTTAAAGCAATCTACTACATCAATGACTTCGGTAAACTAGAAAAACAAGACGCTATCCCAGGTGAATTTAATAGTGTAATTACTTTTAAAACAACTCACTTTTCTAGATATGCTCTTGTCTATGGAGAAGATAAAGAAACTACTGTAAAACCTAATGAAGATTCTAATAAACCTGTAGCTCCTACAGTTAAACCTAACGATGATTCTAACAAACCTGTAGCTCCTTCAGTTAAACCTAACGATGATTCTAACAAACCTGTAGCTCCTGCGGTTAAACCTAACGATGATTCTAACAAACCTGTAGTTCCTTCAGTTAAACCTTTAGGTGACTCTACTAAACCAGTGAGCATGAACGTTCAAGATGCCCCTAGATTAGAGGTACCAGCATACGGTAATGCTGAAATCAAAAAAATAATAACTCAGATGGAACAAATCATCAACAAAATCAAAGATGGCGAAAAAAATGGAGCTAAAGCTGAGGATATCAAAGTATTAAAAGAAAGACTTGCCAACTTACAAGAAGCTTTCGATACACTAAGCCAAAACTTACCAGCTATCAATAAAGTTCCTGAATTCGACTTAACTAAACTTAGTATACCAGATAAAAACCAACAAGTTGACACTATTGACGAAAACTTCAATCAAACTAATTCTGTAACTAGAGATGAAGCTAATTCTGATGGCAAAATTAGCAATTCATCTAATTCAAAAACTACAACTAAACCGGATATTAAAACAAAAGAAGTATTACCAAATACTGGTATGAACTCTACTAGTTCTGCAGCAATTGGACTAGGATTAATTTCTTTAATAGGACTTGCTATTAGACGCAAACTTGCTAAATAATCAGCTAGTTGCTCTTATAACACAAAAGAGTATGGATTTTGACCTTTCCATACTCCTTTATTTATTATTCAGTTCTCAACGCTTCTACTGGATCTTTCTTCGCAGCTATTCTCGATGGAATGATACTAGCTATAAGTGTTAGTACTAAACTAAGAGCTATTAATCCTATTGAGGCTTTAGCATTTAATGACGCTGTAAAACTCTCCACTTCTAGTCCCTTAGCAACTGCTCTACTAATAGGAATAGATAGAAGCATAGTCACCACTACACCTACAGCACCGGAAATAAATCCAATTAATCCTGCTTCCGCGATAAAGATTCTCGTAATGTCTTTTTTACGAGCACCAATTGCACGAAGAATACCTATTTCTTTCGTTCTTTCTACTACAGATACGTACGTTAGTATCCCAATCATAATAGATGATACAATTAATGAAATTCCCGCAAATGCCGATAAGATTAATGAAATTGTATTAATCATCTGCGACATAATTGTTGTCATCTGCTTCGCCATATCAGCATATGTGATACTATATTTATGATAATCTGAGCTGTCTGATCCATATTTGTCAGCCACTTTCTTATTGAAATTGTTAATAACTTCTGCTATTTTATCACGATCATTGAAAGATTTTGGATAAAGCATAATTGCACTTGGTGTAGATTTTCCACCTATTGTCGCAAGAATCTGATCTGCCATATCCGCATCAATCTTCTGACGCGTCGCCACATTTACAGTTTTATCCTTTTCTTGTGCAACTACAATATCAGATTTAGCCTCTTTTTCCAGCATCTTATTTTGTAATGATTTTGTATATCCGATTGTCATCTGAGGTCTAGTGAAACTATCTTTAGCTTTTAATATTGCCACTACTTTAACCTTAGTTCCCGAATCATACATCTTAGTATCAACATCACGTGGAACAAAACCATCACCGATTTTTCTATAATAGTTATTATTATCTATAACGCTAAATTCTTTTCCAATAATATCTTCATACTTAACTTTTGAATTTTCATCAAAACCTAACGCTTTCAACGTAGATTTGTCAATTTCGTTATTTTTCGCAGTAAATAATACAACTTCATTATCACTAGGATATTCAAAATTATCTTTTGATGATTTTACCACTTCGTATTGATTCATAATCATATTCTTATCTTCTGGTAGTACTCCAAAAATACTCTCACCTAATGCATCTTGATCTTGTTTTACATCAATTACATCACCTTTTGCATTTTTAGTCAACGCCTGAATAGTATATCCTTGAGTAAATTCAATCGCAGAATAATAATCCTTCGCATTATTTTGAATATAGTCTATAAATGTTTCTCCATTTCCTAATGCGTCCACCGAATATAAGTTTCTATGTATATCACGGCTAGACTTCGGTACTAATTCTGAACCATTAGAATCTTTTTCTGAATTGTCATCATCAACACTAAGTCCGAAATTTACCTGATTTGCACTAATCATAATCGGCATCGATGATAAATTTTCGTTTTGCATTGTTTGAATATATTTATCCATTCCTGATGAAATAGACAATACTAGACCTATACTAATAATCCCTATACTGCTAGCGGCAACTGTCATAAATGTACGGAATTTCTTCGTAAGAAGGTTCTTAAAACTAGATTTAATTGCACTACCAAATGCCATAGAAGTTTTCTTCAAAGAAAATCCATTATCGGTAATCTCGTTAGTCACATACGGATTTGTATCTTCTTGAATCTCTCCATCTTTAACTCGGACTATTCTATCACTATATTTTTTCGCTATTTCTGGATTGTGCGTTACCATTATAACTAACTTTGTCTTACTTATCTCTTTAATAAGTTCCATAATTTGAACACTAGTCTTACTATCTAACGCTCCTGTAGGCTCATCAGCAAGAATAATCTTTGGATCTGTTACTAATGCACGAGCGATTGCCACCCTTTGCATCTGACCTCCAGAAAGTTGGTTAGGTTTTTTATACAGATGCTCCGCTAACCCAACATCTTCTAATACTTTCTTAGCCTTTTCATGGTTTTCTGAATTAGAATGTCCTGAGATAGATAAAGCTAATTTTACATTTTCAATAACACTTAAATGAGATATTAAGTTATAGCTTTGAAATACAAAACCTATAGTCCCATTTCTATAACTATCCCAATCTCTATCTTTAAACTCTTTAGTAGAACGCCCCATAAGAGCCATATCACCGGATGTATATTTATCTAAACCACCTATAATGTTTAATAGCGTCGTTTTTCCACTTCCACTTACTCCTAAAATCGATACAAACTCATTTTCTCTAAAATGAATATTTACAGATTTTAGTACTTCTACTTCACTACCACCAGTATTATACTTCTTAACTATATTTTTAAGTTCTAACACTCTATGTCCTCCTAATCTAATTTCATTAAAAATGATAATTCGTTTACATAAATCATTTCCATAATTTCCATTATAACACAAACTTCTAATCCCTAAAAGCAATATCCTAACTGACCAAACATAAAATAAATTTTAAGATAATTCCTAAAACAAGAGGAGTGACTTAAAAATCGTAATTTCTCAAAAATCGATTTTAACGAGTCACTCCCGCAAAGGATTGTTAAATATTTAAAAAACTTTTATAAAGCGAATTTAAGTATCAATAAACGACTACGTCTATAAGTTCTCATACAAACTTTTTTTGAAATTTAAAATTTTTAATTCTATCCCTCTAATCTAAAAATAGTTTTCAACTATAATCTACTCTAAGAGTTTAAAATAGAATAAGTTACTAATCTTTATACTTTTTAACCAAGTAAAAAGGTAAAAGCGTAGAGGCAATTGCAGAAATAACTATTAAAACTAACGCTACTGTTGAACTAAAGAATCCACTAATAAATATAGCAACTCCACTAAAAGTCATATGCAATGCGTAAGCTCTAATCACTTTTTGCTCATTGACACCTTTTTCTAAACCAAAAAGATTGAAATTATATTTTCCCCAAAACTCTTTTTTAGGCAGATAGTTACCAAGTATAATAAACACTATTCCGAAAATAAACACTACTAATTGTGATACATTGAAATTATTATCTAAAGCATATGCTACTATGCCACCTTGAACTAGAACACTTATCAAAGGTATAATTCCCTTAATTATTAGCGCCCCTTTTCTCGGAGTTTTATCAAAATCAACTACTAGCGAAATTATAATCTGAACTATCGCTAAGAATATTGGAATATCAATAATTGCATAAATTTTGCTCACAAAATTATCAGGCTCTCCATTAAAATTGAAGTGTACCGCTATTTGTTCAGGTAATACATCATAATAATAAACTCCTATTAATATCGGCAATAAACAAATAGCAACACTTAGAAACAAACTTTTTTTATCTACTCTCATCGTCTTTTCCTCCTAAACCATAAATCCACATCAGTACTTCTTCGAATACACTGGCATTCAACTCATAATATATAAAATTTTTATGCCTAGTTTCTAATATCAAACCCGCTTTTTTCAACTGAGTTAAATGATAAGAGACAGTAGCTCCAGATAGATTAAATTCCGAAGCTAGTTCTCCAGCACTTTTCTTCTCTTCTTTCAACATTTCTAGTATATTTCTTCTTACCGGATCAGATATTGCTTTTAAAGTTTCACTCATCCCATGTATATCACTCCTTTAAAAATTTGAACTGCAATTCTATTTAGATATCTTTCTAAATAGATTATAACTCTATCCTTTTTCAAAGTCAAGAACTATTTAGAAAATTTTCTAAATAGCTCTTGTTATTTTGTTTTTTCCTAAGTTAACTCATAACCTTGTTTCTTTCTAGAATCTACTTTTAGATTTTACTAATAGTTCTTTTTTATAATTTTATATTTTATAAATGCCATTATCTGTAAGTTTGCATATTCTAAATATTTTTATTTAGTCTTTAAATTTCAATTTTTCTATTTGTATATACAAAATGAAAAATAAAATAATATTTTTTAGATTTAATATTTAGCTGTTTTATTTAATTTGACAAGCACTGATAATTTGATACAATAAAGATATAACAGTTATTGAGATAATTTTATCATTAAAATATTTTAGTATAATTAATATTATTCTATTTCTTTTCAATTATACTATTTGTTGCATATAGATATTAATTATTACTGAATTATCTGTATTGTGGGAATAATTCAAATTATATAAATTCACCAGTACAGCAAAAGTTGACAATTTTCCCTAACAATATGTGATATTTTTACATGAGTTAATAGATAAGCGATATACATCTATATATCATGCAATCTTTTAGATTGTTCTTAAGACTGTGGAAGTGTCGTGACTTCCATTTTGAAGACTATATCATAGTCTAAACTTTCCTTTCGATTGTTAAATTTATTTAACAATAAACTTTTAATTTTATTTCAGGTTTTTCCTGATTTACTACAAAATAACAATTTACCCTAAATTTTATTTTGTGTTCATATAACGAAAAGCGGTCCATTACGGGCCACTTTTTGTTTTTATTATTCAGAATCTGTTTAATATAGCGTAGCTTCCTCCCTAATTTTCAAAATAAACCGCACTTGGCAAAGAGCCAAATATATAGAAAAAGAAGAAATAGGAGTTTTTCCTAATTCTTCTTTTTATTTTTTATATTAGTCGATTACAGAAACTTTTAAGAAGTTTGTTGTTCCTGCGTTACTTACTGAAGTATTGATACCACCAGTAATTACGATAGCATCTCCTTCTTTAGCGTATCCTGAAGATTTAGCGATTTTCGCTGCTGTTACTAACATTTCGTCTGTAGATTTAGCTTGTTCTGAAATTTGAGCATCAACTCCCCATACTAAGCTTAATCCACGAGCAACTTTAGCACTTGGAGTCACAGCTAAGATAGCTGCGTTTGGACGGTATTTAGAAATTAATCTAGCTGTTTTCCCTAATTCAGTGTAAGTTACAATTGTGTGTAAGTCTAAGTTTAGAGCTGTATATCCTACAGATACACCAATTGCATTTGTAATATCTTTAGATACAACTTTCTTAGAGCGTTCTTTTAAGATACGAGAGTAATCTTGCATTTCTTCAGTACGTTTAGCGATTGTAGCCATTGTACGAACTGATTCGATTGGGTAAGCACCCGCTGCTGATTCTCCTGATAACATGATTGCATCAGTTCCATCGTAAATTGCATTAGCTACGTCAGATACTTCAGCACGTGTTGGACGTGGATTTTTTTGCATTGAGTCTAACATTTGAGTAGCTGTGATTACAAATTTACCAGCTGCATTACATTTAGCAATAATGTCTTTTTGCATAATTGGTACTTCTTCTGCTGGCACCTCAACCCCAAGGTCTCCACGTGCGATCATAATACCGTCAGATACTTCGATAATTTCATCGATATTGTCAATAGCTTCTTGACATTCGATTTTAGGGATGATTTGAACGTGTTCGCATCCTTCTTCTTTTAAGATACGTCTAACTTCTAGTACATTTTCTTTTGTACGAACGAATGACGCAGCAACGAAGTCGATATCTTGTTTACATCCGAAACGAATATCTTCTTCATCTTTTGGAGTGATACCTGGTAATTTTGTAGATACACCTGGTACGTTAACTCCTTTTTTGTTTTTAAGTACTCCACCATTTTGGATAGTAGTGTAGATTAATCCACCTTCAATATCAACTTTGTTAACTGTTAATCCAATTAATCCATCATCAAGTAGGATTGTATCTCCAGCTTTCACATCGTGAACTAATTCACCGTAAGTGATTGAGAATTTATCTGTTGTTCCAAGAACTTCAGTCATAGAAACGATAACATCTTTACCTGTTTCTAACATGATTGCATCATTTTCCATGTTGTGAGTTCTGATTTCAGGACCTTTAGTATCTAAAAGGATAGCTAGGTTTGTTCCTGTAGCTTCTCTTACTTCTTTAATTGTTTGGATTCTTGCACCGTGTTCTGCATAGTCTCCGTGTGAGAAGTTAAGACGACAAACGTTCATCCCTAACTCTACCATTTGAGTTAATGTTTCTTTGGCCTCAGACTTAGGTCCGATTGTACAAATAATTTTTGTTTTTTTCTGTATCATAATATACCTCTTAAATTTTAATCTTTTATTATTTTAACTTATTTCCAATTTATTTTCAAACATTTTCCTAAAAAATAGCCATTTTTAGCAAAGAAAACGTTTTTTAAACCTAGATTGAAAGTTGTTTAGACACTTCATAGATATTTAGGTCTACGTTGTGAACATCTCCAAATACATCTTCAAACTTAGTACTTACAAGTTTATTATTTTGGATACCTACAGCACGTCCTGATTTACCAGCTAATAATAATTGAACAGCATAGTTCCCCAAACGTGATGCTAATACTCTATCTTGAGCTGATGGAGTTCCACCACGTTGGATATGTCCCAAGATTGTAGCTCGTACTTCTTCACCAGTACGTTCTTTTAATTCTTTAGCTAGCTCTTGTCCACCCATAACACCTTCCGCTAAAACGATGATTGAGTGTTTTTTACCACGATCTTCTCCGGCTTTAATACGTGCAACAACTTCATCGATGTCTTCTTTTCTCTCAGGAATTAGAAGACTTTCACTTCCTCCGGCGATACCAGCAAATAATGCTAAGTCCCCTGCATTACGTCCCATAACTTCGATAATAAATGCACGCTCATGACTTGATGCTGTATCACGTACTTTGTCAATAGCATCTACAATAGTATTAAGTGCAGTATCGAATCCAATTGTGAAGTCAGTACAACAGATATCGTTATCAATTGTTCCTGGTACACCAACAGTCTTAATGTTCATTTCGTTACTTAAAGCCATAGCCCCACGGTATGAACCATCTCCTCCAATTACTACTAATCCATCGATTCCTAGAGCTTCTAGGTTTTTAATAGCAATTTTTCTAACTTCTGGGTTAGCAAATTCTGGTAAACGAGCTGAGTAAAGCATTGTTCCACCACGGTTAATGATGTTACCAACATCCCCTACTTCTAGTTTTTTAATGTTGTTTTCTACTAGCCCTTTGTATCCTTGATATACTCCATAAACTTCTAATCCATTATAGATTGCTGTTCTTACAACGGCACGCACAGCTGCGTTCATTCCTGGTGCATCTCCACCACTTGTTAAAACTGCGATTTTTTTCATGTAGTCTTTACCTTCCTCATAATTTATTATTAATTATTTTTAAATTTACCTATCAACAATATCATATTTCTAAGATTTTTTCTAGTAAAAACAGAATTTTGTTTTATTTTTGTTCGATTTTTTTTGATTTTTTACATGTATGCGATTTTGATACGTTTTTCAGGGAATTTTTCCAAAAATTTCTGAACAAAATCATGTTCGTTATTGATTGTTATTGTCTTTCCTTTTGTAGAATCATTATCAAGTAGCGCTATTACCTTAACTCCACCAGCATCAACCTTATATTCTCTTAAAAGTGCCAATATTTCCTCATCAACAATTGTATAAATAATTTTTATATTACTAAGACAGTACTCTCTATAATTTTTTAAGCTTGCTATTTTTTCTAAAATGTACTGTTCTCTTCCATTACGAAGTTGTTTTTTCAATGTCATAACCGAAAAACTTCCTACTTTTATAAAAACATTAGCATACCTATATACACTTGGAAACACCGTAACATCATAATCATTTTTCCCATCGTTAACTGTTAGGAATGCCATGTAGTCACCATTTTTAGTCTTAATTTCTTTTTTCGTTATTATTTCTACATAACTATCACTTACTTCTCCACCAATATATTGTAGTGGCAGATAAGAATACTTCTCTTTTTCTACCTGTACCGGGTGTTTTAAAAAATAAGTTCCTGTCACTTCTTTTTCCATCTGAATTTTTTCAGTGATTGAATAGTCTTCTACTTCTTCTACCTTTAATGTCAGTCCACTCTCTGCTGATAAGGCAACGCGCACATTATTTATATATTGCCTATTATCTGAATAGTAGTCATTTACCTTCTTCATCAAAGTAGCTCGATTATATCCAAAAGTATCTAAAGCACCAGCTTTAACTAATGAAACTGCTGCTTGATAGTCAACCTTCTTATTCATTCGTTTTAAGAAATCATCTATATCTAAATATGATCCAAAATTAATTCTATCTTGGACTATTTCATAACTACTTCTATACCCAACATTCTTTATTGCGGTTAAGGCAAATACGATATCATTTTTAAAGACTCTAAAATTAGATAAACTCTTGTTTACATCAGGCTTTACCAAATTTATCCCCAAATTAGTAAGTTCTTGTTTATACTCATTAATCTTCTTCTCACTACTTATAACGTTATTCAATAAAGCTGTCATAAAATACTTAGTATAATAAACCTTTAAATATGCTAAGCGATAAGCTAGCATACTGTAAACAACCGCATGACTCTTATTAAAACCATAATTTGCAAAGGTAACAATAAGATCAAAAAGCTTTTCGGCAACTTTTATATCATAACCAGCAGCAACACTTTTCTCTACGAAGATTCTTCCATAATACTCAAGGTCTTCTTTTTTCTTCTTACTTACCGCTCTTCTCATATTATCCGCTTCGTTAAGGCTCATATGGGCGAAGTTCACCGCAATCAACATAATTTGTTCTTGATAAACAATGACTCCATAAGTATCCTTTAGTATTTTTTCTAAATGGGGGTGTGGATATACTACTTGCTCTTCTTTATTTTTTCTACGTACATAGACTTCGATTTGAGCCATTGGTCCCGGTCTATAAAGAGCATTCATCGCAACAATATCATTAAATTCAGTGGGTTTTAAGAGGTTCAACTTCTCCTTCATCCCACTCGATTCAAACTGGAAGATACCTTCTGTCTTACCTTTTGCAAATAATTCATAGACCTTAGGATCTTGATAATTTATCTTTGTTATATCAAATGTCGGATTCTCTTTTCTAATTTCTTCGACTATACTCGATACCATAGTTAGATATCTAATACCTAAAAAATCTATTTTTAATAAACCTACACTCTCTACATCATCCATCGTCCACTGTGTTAAGTACTTCGTCATGTTTGACTCAGCAAGTGGAGCATAGTTAACGAGCGGTTTATCATCGCTTATTACTATACCAGCCGCATGGACCGATGGATTCTTCGGTAGATTCTCTAAACTCAGTGCTATGCTGAACCAACGCTTATTAACATTACTCTGACCAATAAAACTTCTAAGAGCTTCCGAAGTTTCATAGCACTCTTTTAATGTTCTTGTCGAGCTAATATTACTACTAATAAATTTCAGAGTTTGTTCATCAAACTGCAAGATTCTCGCCGACTCTCTAGCTGCACTTTTCGATTGAAATGTTGTAAATGTAATAATTTGTGCAACTTTATCAGAACCATATTTTTCTTCCACATATTTTATGACTTCATCACGTCTAGTGTCTTGGAAGTCTATATCTATATCGGGCATAGAAATACGTTCTTTGTTTAAAAATCTTTCAAACAGAAGATTGTATTCTAATGGATCCGCTTCTGTTATATCTAGTAAATAACACACTAAACTTCCAGCAGCACTACCACGTCCTGCTCCTACTAAGATTCCATTGTCTTTTGCATATTTCACAAAATCATACACGATTAAGAAGTAATCATTAAAGCCCATTTCATCAATAATGTTCAATTCATAACTATAACGTTTTTTATAATGATATAAATCTTTACCTACTAATTTTTCCTTAACACCTTTTTGAACTAAGTAGTGCAAGTACTCTTTAGAAGATAACTTTGCGAAAATCTCTTCTTTTTCTCCGTAAATATACTTAGGCAAGTGATATCCTGAAAAGTTCAATTCATACTGACAACTATCGATTATTTTCTTTTGATTAGCAAATGATTTTCCAAAAATAATGTGTAATTCTTCATCTCCTGGAGCCAAGATTTCTTCAAAATCCTTTTGTTCTCTGACAAAATCATCTCCAGAGATAGTCGTAAGCTCCTGTATATTAAGCTTTTTATTATCGCGAATAGCGCGACTAACAATGACTTGCTGATAGTGCTCTTTATTTAGATAGAAACTTGGTTTTGTATAGACAATATTATCGTAATCACTATAGGTACTCTCCTGGAAACTCTCATTAAAACCGAAATAAAAATCATACTTATTTAGTAAATTCTTTAAATAAGAAAACTCCATACTATCTCTAAGTTCATCAACAACGATTAAGACAAAATTGTCCTTATAATCTATCATTTCATTAGAAAAATCTTCTACAGTCCACTCTTCTCCATTCATAAACTTTGTAGAAATCTCTAATAATTTATAAAACATTCTTTCAGATTTACACAATAAATTAAATTTTAGAAGCCCAATTCCATAACCTAAACTAACTTCTAAACCTTGAATTAAATTTATTCCTGCTTTTTTAGCTTGCTTATGAGCTTTAATTGCACCATACATATTCGGATCAACAATAACCACTGATTTCTGATTATCTTTTGCTAACTTTGAGAACAGACTCTCATACTTAATTGTACTATTCAATAAGTCATATGCACTATGTACTTGCATATTGTAATACATACTAATATCCTCCTTTCTTCGTTATTTTTGTTCAATTATATTATCCGCAAAGTGGGTTATAATCATCTTCTGAAGAACATCCCATGTTTTCCCCATGGTTTTTGCTCTGTTCATTAAAGTAACGGTAAACTCTCTTATTGTCATCACCCATAAAGTAAATTGGATTAAACTGTGTATATTTCAAACGTCCTTCTTCATCTAAAAGATTCTCACAAACAACCCTACGTTTTATAGATGCTATAAAATTTGTATAATTTCCAAATTCAGAAATACTTTCTACTTTACACTCAAGCGACAATATACATTCATCCATAATCGGAGCATCGATATATTTTGCTGGATCATATGTCATATCTGCCATACCAATTTTATTCTGTCCTGAATGGAAACCAGCAATTTCTACCTTACTAAGTATTTGTTGACAAGGTACATTAACGGTAAATTCTCCATATTCTTTAATGTTCTCCACCGCGTTACTTTCTGTCCTAAGTCCAACTGTAATCATATCCCCTAGCGAATACGATGAGCTACAAGTTGTCACATTGTACTTCCATTTTTTATCTTTATAACCTATTAATATTACTGGAAATCCGTAATATAATTTACTGGTTTTAATTTCTAATTTCATCTTCTTTTGTCCTTTTTCTTATTTCTTTTTATACCTATTCTTCCCTATTTTATTATCTTTTTGTTATAAAAGCTAATGTTCTTTCATCTGAATTTTCTACGCTAAATTTAAAATCATCAAACTGTATCTTCTTCATTTCATCTACTGATGAAACTTTATTTTTTACAAGCTCAGTTAAAAACTTGCCTCTAGCTTTTTTCGATATTGTAGAGTGCACTTTTAGCACTCCATCTTTTTCTTCCATAAAGCTAAGTCTAATAAACCTATCCCTCTGGTCTTTTGAAAATACCTCTTCAAACTCACTAGAAAGTAATGATACGACTAATTCTTCGCCCTCGATGCTCTTATCGTAACTCTCTTTCCAAAAGTTTTTTAAAGATTGATTTTTGACTTTAATATTTTGTAAAAAATCTAGTCTGTGTTCTTGAATCAAGTCATATGCACCTATTACACCATATAAAGATGTTGCAATAAATACATTTTCCTCTACATATTTTTTATCAGACTCATCAAAACCAGCACGATCTATATTTCTATACATCAAGCCATTGAATAACTCCAGCGCTTTGTAACTATTCGCCGTTTTATTTTTAATAGCCTGCCAACGAGAAAATTCTTCCACAGCCTTCTCATCTTTGATTTTGTAGACCTTCGCCAAGTCTTCCACACTTAATTTAGCTATTTCACTTACTATTTCAGTACTTTTGTCACTTAAACTTATCTTTTTATGTGGAATAGCCTTCTTATTTAACTCCTTGGCTGTTGGTATTAAAATTTTCATCATTATTCCTCTTCTTCAGGTAATTCTAAGAAGCTATTTTCGATTAAACTTTCCACTTCCATTAGTACAAAGTTGTACTCTGTTGCTTCTAGCGTAGGATCAATAATTAATGTATTAAAGTAACCTACTACAAAATCACGGTTAGCAATCTCTAGTTTAAACATATATTCACTAATTTCATCTACTAAGAACGCTGTTTCTTTTAGTTCTTTATCCTCATAAGTGTTAGCGTAGTGTACTGTTTCTAAAAGTCTGCGGATTTCTAAGTATGCATGCTCTTTAGCAAAACGATCACGAATGTGTTTTGCAAGTTCCTCAGCTCTAAGATCTTCTGTGTTAATATTTTCTTTTTTCAGTACGTCTTTTTCTTCTAATTTTGCTAATAATGCTGTTAAAGATTGGTGTAATGTATTCATTTAATTTTCTCCTATATTTACAATAAATTTTTTAAAACTTCCTCTATATATTTTATAAGAAAAACATGAAAAACGCTAATAATACGCTACACACATAACTACGCTATATTTCAAAGAAATCTATATTATGTACTGTTATTATATTAGTGTAGTAGAACTGATCAGACCTAAAATCTACTACTGAAAATTATCACATAAATAAATACATTTCTCACTTTTCATTATTTTGACAACGTTTTCTTTAGGCGTTATAATATAAGTAAGATATAATATATATTTTACTATACATTTAACATTATTATAAGATAGATTTACCACAAAAAAATTATTATCAATACAACAATAAAAAATTATGAAACTAATTAGAGAGATTTTATATAAGTAATAATAAATTAAAAAGCATAATAGGACTGACCCAAAAGTCCTAAAATTCAACAAAGTTCACATGAGAACTCATAGACACAGTGGTTTATTGATATCTAAATTCGCTTTATAAAAGCTTTTTAGATGTCTAATAACCTGGGGGGAGACTCGACAAAATCTTGTTTCTTCGAAATCGCGATTTTTGAGTCACTCCCTATTTTGACAATAATAACTATAATTAAAAGATTAGACTTGATTCAACATACTCTAAATCTCATTCGTAGCAGGATAAAGTACGTCTTTAAAGCAGTTAAAATCACAAATAAAGAGTCCTATTTATCTACGATTTTATTGTAAAAATGGTATAATATAAATGAAATAATTTTTCGAGGTGAAGTATGAAAAAATATGTAATGGCAATAGATCAAGGCACTACAAGTTCTAGAGCTATAATATTCAATAAAAAAGCTGAAATAATAACAAGTAGCCAAAAGGAATTCCCTCAGATTTTCCCTCAATCTGGCTGGGTTGAACACGATGCTAATGTAATCTGGAATTCAGTACAATCGGTTATTGCAGAAGCATTTATCGAAAGTGGTATAAAGCCGAATCAAATAGACAGCATTGGAATTACAAACCAACGTGAAACGACTGTTATTTGGGATAAAGAAACTGGACTACCTATTTATAATGCAATAGTTTGGCAAAGTAGACAAAGTGCGGATATAGCTAATAAACTCGTTAACGATGGTTATAAAGATATGATTCATCAGAAAACTGGTTTAGTCGTCGATGCCTATTTCTCTGCAACTAAAATACGTTGGATATTAGATAACGTACCTGGTGCACAACAACGCGCCGAAAATGGAGAATTACTATTTGGAACTATCGATACATGGCTAGTTTGGAAGCTTACAGGTGGAAAAACTCACGTTACCGACTACACAAATGCGGCAAGAACAATGTTATTTAATATTAAAGAGTTAACTTGGGATAAAGAAATTTTAAAAATTCTAAATATACCCGAATCTCTACTACCTGAAGTTAAATCTAATTCAGAAGTATACGGAAAAACTATAGACTATCATTTCTACGGTGGTGAAGTTACAATAAGCGGACTAGCAGGCGACCAACAAGCAGCACTTTTTGGGCAACTTGCCTTTGATAAAGGAATGATAAAAAACACATACGGCACAGGTTCATTCATCATCATGAATACGGGTGAAACTATGGAACTTTCTAAAAACAACCTACTAACAACTATTGGTTTTGGAATTAATGGAAAAGTTTATTATGCTCTAGAGGGTTCAATTTTCATCGCTGGAAGTGCAGTTCAATGGTTAAGAGATGGATTACGTCTAATTAAAAAGTCATCTGAAACAGAATCGTTAGCTTACAACTCTAAAAACAATAACGAAGTATATCTAGTGCCTGCCTTTACAGGATTAGGTGCTCCATATTGGAATCCAGATGCTCGTGGGACTATCTTCGGCTTAACACGTGCTACTACTAAAGAAGATATAGTGAAAGCTACATTGCAGTCAATTGCCTACCAAGTACGTGATATTATCGATACTATGAAAATCGATGCTAAGGTAGAAATCCCCTTACTTAAAGTCGATGGAGGTGCTGCAAACAATGATTATCTTCTAGAATTCCAAGCAAATATCCTAGGCGTTAAAGTTGCGCGAGCTGAAAACTTAGAAACTACAGCTCTAGGTGCTGCATTCCTAGCAGGATTAGCCACTGGATATTGGGAAAGCTTAGATGAGCTTAAGAACCTAAATACTGCAGGCAAACTATTTGTTCCTACGATGGAAAAAGCAGAACGCGAAAAACTCTACAAAGGGTGGAAACGTGCAGTAAAAGCTACACAGATTTTTGCAGAGGAATAATAAATAGCCCTCCAAAATTTGTCCAAATTTTGGGGGCTATTACCCTTTGACGAGATAAGATAATTATTTTTTAAAAATAACTTTATCGAGTCACCGTCTTTAAAACGGTGCCCTCTTTATAAATTTATTTTAACATAATTAAATTTATAAAGCAATTATTTTATTATCTTACAAAGTTACACAAACAATTTCTTATAAACTATAACTAGTCTTAAAATATTTTTAAATTCCCTTATTTTTCTTTGAAACCCAATCTATCTTTTGATATAATCAAAGATGGAGAGAGAAGTTAGGGAGTTTTATACTTCCTATAAAGATGGTGGCTACTTCTATATGAAAGGGGATGGTGCTATGCTCGCATACACTAAAATCTTGAAGAAAGGAGTAGCGAATTGTCTGCGTTTGAAATTATACAAACTATTATAGGTGTAAATCTTTTGATTGCAACTGTAGTTGGTGTATGTATCTCAGCATTAAAAAAAGACAATAAAAAATAACCATCTTTATACTTTGACCGGTTTAAGATGGTTATTTTTAATCATAATTTTATCGAGTCACCGTCTTTAAAACGGCTCTCTCTTTTATGATTTAATTTTAACACAAATCTATATTTAAATCAAAAGTTTTGTTAGATAATATATACAACATCTTATTTTCAGAATTCAATAACTTTAGAAAAACAACAGACCTCAAGATTCAAATGATTTTTGAGGTCTATTGCTTATAAGTATAACTTTAACTACTTCCCCAATTTAGAAAATTGGCTGGGAGTGACTCAAAAATCGTGATTTCGTAGAAATTGATTTTGTCGAGTCACCCCCGCACAGTTTATTAGATATCTAAAAAGCTTGCATAAAGCGAATTTAGATATCAATAAACCACTGCGTCTATGAGTTATCATACACATTTTTTTGAAATTTAGGACTTTTGGGTCAGCCCCGAGTTGTCACTTTTAATTAATCCTGTATCTGTTTTTCTAAATAAAGCATTAAAAATTATTAATTTTTCTTCCTTATCTACTTCTTTTCCATCTTGAATTAATGCTTGATAAAATCTTGTTAAAGCTGCCTTTTAGACATATGTTGACTTGAAACTATAATTTTAATAATAATTCTTATAATATATATTAGGAAAGATATTAATGCAACATAGATAAAAGATTTTGAAATAAATGGTATTTCCTTTTCTGTTCCTTGCAAATAATCATGAATACTGATAACAAAAAAACCACCAGATGCTAACAATCCCACTATAAAAATAAACAAAACACACGAAAATTTCATTTTAAAAGTTGCTTACTGTTTAGTTTTCTAAATAATACTAATTTAACACTGGTTCTCTAAATTCAACTTCAAACTGAATATAATCTAACTATTTTTTAACTTTCTTAACCTAGCAATTCTTCATACAACTTCTTATCTAAATCTTTAAATACATTGAATACTACTTTTAAATCAGCATCCGGGTTTTCTCTCAAGAATTTCTTAACCTCAACAACCGCTATTTTAGCAGCAAGATCATTTGGAAATCTAAATTCTCCCGTACTTATACAGCAAAAAGCAATGCTCTTAAGATTATTCTCTACAGCAAGTTTTAGCGAATTTCTATAACATGAAGCAAGAAGTTCCTTATCATCTTCTTCAACGACACGATATATTATTGGTCCAACAGTATGAATAACATGTTTAGCTGGTAAATTATAGCCAGCTGTTATCTTAGCTTGCCCTGTTTTTTCAAAACTTCCTTGTGCTTTCATAATATCATCGCATTCTTTTCTAAGTTGTATCCCTGCTTGCGTGTGAATGGCATTATCGATGCATCTATGTAGAGGAATTAAACATCCTAGTAGAACCTTGTTCGCTGCATTAACTATAGCGTCTACTTCCAATGTTGTAATATCTCCTTGCCATATATAAATATTATTTTCAATTTCTGTTAAATCTTCTACTCTTGTTATTCCTTTAGCATTTAGAATCTCTTGTAGATATTCATCTTGAACTTCATAGAATTCACTCGGTAACTCCGATACTTTCCATGTGTTCATCAATGATCTAAACAAATCTTTCTTTTCTTGTTCCGTTTCTGGTATTTCTATTTCTGAATTTAGTGTTTTTATTAAATAATCTAGTTTTTCCATATTCTAAATACTTCCTCCATTTCGGTTATTATTATATACCTTATTAAACTTCCTGTCTAACATTAAGATGGGGTTGACCCAAAAGTCCTAAAATTTAACATAGTTCATATGAGGACTCATAGACGCAGTGGTTTATTGATATCTAAATTCGCTTTATAAAAGCTTTTTAGATATCTAATAAACTGTGCGGGGGTGACTCGACAAAATCGATTTCTACGAAATCACGATTTTTGAGTCACTCCCTCCCTTATTTTATAAATCTCTACTAAAAATACTTATTAACACTAAAAATTCGACTTCAGAAGCCAGGGTTTAAATCCTAACTTTTGAAGTCGATATATTTTATCTTATTTTTGTTTACGACGTTTTACATAAACAGTTAATCCTACTAAGGCTAGGACTGCTATTCCAGCGTAAGCTGTCGCATTATTATCTAATCCTGTTTTCGGTAATAATGAATTAGATTTTGAAACTTTTCCGAAATCTTCATCTACATTAAATGTACTTTCTTTCTTAGTTTCTTTTCCAACGAAACCTCCTAGGATATCTTTAATTGATTTTTTAGAAACTTTTTTCTCCGCTTCTTTTAACGCTTCTAATGCTTTATCTACTTCTTCTTGAGTAGCAGTTGCTGAAGCTAATAGTTCTTGTACTTTTTGAACTGCATCTAGATAAGCTTTCTTATCTTCTGCACTTGCACTTTCAAAACTATCTTTCTCATTAACTTCTGCTAAATGACTTAATTGTTCATTTAGTTTTTTCTTATCTACTTTTGGTGTTTCTGGTTGAGGTTTGTTGCCTTCTTTCTTAGGTTCCTCAAGTGTTGGTTTCGGCTCTTCTTTTGGTGTTTCAGCTGCCGGTTTCGACTCTTCTTTTGGTGTTTCGGCTGCCGGGTTTACCTCCTCTTTCTTCGGAGTTTCAGCTGCCGGTTTTGGCTCTTCTTTTGGTGTTTCAGTCGCCGGGTTTGCCTCCTCTTTCTTCGGAGTTTCAGTCGCTGATTTTGGCTCCTCTTTCTTAGACTCTTCAGCCGCTGGCTTCGGAACTTCTACTTCCTTACCATCAAGAGTATTTTCAGCTTGTTGTAATTTTTCTAACACTGCTGTAACTTCTTCTGTCGTTGCATCTTTGTTATCAAGAACTGCTGTCACTTCTTTTATAGTATTTATGAAGTTATCTTTTTTATCTTGTCCTGCATTTTTAAATTTAACCTCAGTTTGAAGTTTTTCAGTTTCTTTTAATTTTTCAATTAATTTAGCTTTGTCTACTTCTTTTTTCACTTCTGGTTGTTGTGAATTAGCTAATGCTTCTTTAGCTTTATTTAGGCTTGCTACTGCACTGTTTACTTCTTCTTGAGTTGCATTTTCGTTTTCAAGAACTTTCTTAGCTGCCTCTAATGCTTTGTTATATGCATCTTTAGCTTCGATAGTTGCATTTTTGTACTCTTTAGTTTCATCTAACGCTTTATCCGCTTCTATTGCTTTTTGAAGCTCTGCTTTATTCACTTCTGCTTTCTTCTCTACTGGTGCATCTTTTGGAGTTAAAGCTACGAAGTTACTGAAGCTATCAGTAGTAAATGTAAGCTTACCATCTGCATAATTAACACTGCTTACAGCTGTTAATTTTCCATCTTTTTCGTGGAAGAAGCGCTCTGGAGCTTTCGCTAAATCTAAAGTTACATTTCTATCACCAGGAACCTTAACTTCTTTTCCTGTTGCATCTACAATATGAATGTTAAAGTATTCAACATCATATTTGCTTAAGTCTACATTACCTTCTGTTAATTGTTTTTGGATATTTGTTTTCTCTTCTGCAGTTGGTTCTGTTACAACAAGTTTATAATTATTGTAAAGTTTTTTCTCAGTGAAATCTACTGTACCTTGTGCTTTAGAATTCTCAGTAGTTCCTACACTTGCTACTTTTTCTGCAACATTTAGAACAACTTGTTTCTTATTGTGCCCATCTTTTACTACTAATTCAAAGTTATTTTCTGCTGGAGTATATCCTTCAGGTGTTACTATTTGAATTGTATATGTTCCATTTTCTAAGTTTTTCTGGAAGGCATTTTTTCCATATAAACTTGTTGGAAGTGATATTTTAGTACCATCTTGAGCTACTGCATAAACTTTTGTTCCTGCTGGCACTTGTTTATCAAAGCTGATTTCTGTTGCATTTCTGCTAATTTCATCTACTCTAAATTCAACCTCTTTTGTTGGTTTATCTTTTGTTATTTCGAAATCAACTTTTGATGGTGTAAGTAGTTTGTACTCTCCATCAACCATTACTACTTCAACAGTATACTTTCCGAATGGTAATGCTTGGTATGTACGTTTATTTCTAGAGAAGTCTTCCCCTACGATTTCACCTTTTTCATTAGTGATTTTAAAACGCAAGCGACGTGAATTATTTCCAGTTCCATCACCTTTCTTAACTTCTACTTCTAGACTTCCTTTACCATTACCTTCAACATTTGATAAGTTAATACTATCTTTATTATTTGCAAAGTCTTTTACTTCAAAAGTAATATCTTTTAATTCTACACCTTCTGGAATTGTGTAACTTCCGTCTTCATTTGCTGCAATAGTATTTTTCCCATAGCTTAATTTTTTATAGAATACTCCACTTCCATCTTCTAGTACTGGATATGGTGTGAATTTACGAGTTGCTTCATCATAGTAACCACCGTTAGCACCTGTAATTTTCGGAGCTTTTCTATCGATTACTACATTGAACGTTGTCTCTTGCATATCTGCACCACTTACTGCTGCGCTATAAGAAACTACATATTGATACTCACCGTCTGGAAGAGGGTTACCGTTATTGTCAACACCTTTCCAGTTTGTCATAGTTAATGATGTGTACTTCTTACCAGTATTATTGTAGAAGTTTTTGTTACCAGAACCATTACCATTTTGGTAAAGTGGGTTCTTACGTTCTACATCATCTTTAGCATATACTGAAAGTTTTAGGTTTTCGAAGTTACGGTAGAATACCCCTCTCATACCTATTTCATCATAAATCTCATCACCATTTGGCGAGAAGAAGATTTTATCAGTAAAGAATCTTTCACCAGTAACAGGATTTACATATGCTCCTGCTAGTGTTCTCTTATCTTTTTTATCTTCTTTATAAGTTGTTAATACTCCTGTGAAGTTCATTTCTGTTAACGAATCCCAGTTATTAGGGTTTGAAGTATAACCATACTCATATGTTGGTTTTTCTCCATTCTTCATAGAATAAATTGGTTTTTCTAATACTGGTAGATTTTGGAACTGACCTTTAAATCCTACAAATGGAATATTAGCTTTTAATGCACTTTCTTCATCATAGAAAGTTACAAATCCTTCTAGATAGTATCCATTAGTAAATACT
This sequence comes from uncultured Gemella sp., assembly GCF_963519265.1. Classification (GTDB taxonomy): domain Bacteria; phylum Bacillota; class Bacilli; order Staphylococcales; family Gemellaceae; genus Gemella. The sequence goes on from NZ_CAUQNQ010000001.1 coordinate 51,354, forward strand.
TTTTCTAGCTCTTTTTTGAAGTTCGTAGCATCAACTGTGATTTCTACTTCTTTTTCACCTTTTGCTGGAACTTCTACAGTAGCCCAATCAGTTGTCAATAACTTCTTAGGAGTCATTGTAAGTTTACCATTCCAATCTACTCCAGCATCTTCACCATAATAATTATCTGTAGTTAGGTGAGCTGCATATTGTAGGCTTTGAGCCTTATCTGCTAAATTGTGTAATACTAATTTAAAAGTAAATTTATCCCCAACATTTCCTAGAGAAACACTTCCATAGTTATTTTCTCCAGTCACATAAAGATCTCCATATGCTGCTTTATTCGCATCGATTAGACCTGCACCTTGAAGACGTGGTGATCTATATGCTGTTGTATAGCCATCAGAATATACCTGTGGATTGGCCGTACTCATGATTAATCTCTTCGCTAAGCCTTGAATTTCTTCTGCACTTAAGTTCGGGAATCTTTCAGATAATACTTGTTTCACAAGTGTTATTGCTCCCGCAACGTGTGGTGAAGCCATACTTGTTCCACTATCTAGACCATATCTTCCATCATTATAAGATGATAAAATATCTCCTCCTGGCGCTGTTACGTCAGGTTTTAAGTATCCATCAACACTCATTCCCCAACCAGTAGATTCATCGAATTCACCTTTTTTAGGATTGTCTTGTTTATCCCAAGTACCATTAAATGTTATTTTATATTCCCCTTCATGAGCAGAAAGTTCATTACCAAATTTGTAATAAGTTGTTACTATAGGGAAATCTTTATCTTGTCCATTTAATGTCAGATTGTAAATAGTATCTCCTTCATTGAAGTAGATTACCGCTCCAGCTGCTCCGTATTGTTTAGCTAGTTTAACTTTTTCTTCAAAGCTATTACCACCACGTTGGATAAGGGCAATTTTTCCAGTTAAATCTTTATCAGCGTAGTTCTCCGCTTTACCAACTCCTACATATACATAATCATATGCTTTTTTCTCGAATTGTTTAGTGTAACTGAAAATTGGCATTTTTCCATTATCGAAATCAGCGTTGTCTTTAAGCTGCTCGATATTCGCCACTTCTCTGTTAAGAACGCTGTTGCTTATATTTGCTACAGAAATTGCATCTTCTGAAACCGATGGTCTTCCCACAGTTCCATAATCAGGATTAGCTGCACTTGGGTTGGTTTGTCCACTAGCGAAGAATGCATTGTTCCCAGCCGCTGCAACTATATTAACACCTGCTTTTTTCGCAACATCCATCGCACGAACTAAACCGTCACCTACTTCTACTACTGAACCAGCCGGTGAACCTAAACTAAGATTTATCGTATCTGCACCTAGTTTAATAGCGTCTTCTATCGCTTTTGTATAAATATAAGACTCTGTTCCTGCATTTTTAGTATCTGAGAATACACGCATAAAAATTAACTGTGCTTCAGGTGCTATACCTGTTACGTAATCACCATTTGTGAATTTCTCCTTAGGATTACCTACTGCAGTCCCAGCAACGTGCATCCCATGTGATTTATATGCACTTTGTTTAATATCATTATTCCAGTCGTTATAGTTGAATGCAAATGGTAATTTTTCACTATACCACTTACCATAGTCTATACCCACTTCTTTTTTTATTTTTTCAATTTCATCTTTAGTTTTATATTTAGATTTTGAATTGTCTGATAATCTAAGCACTGGATGATTCGGATCAAGTCCTGAATCTAATACTGCAACAACTTTTCCTTGTCCTCTATATCCTTTATTCCAAAGAGGTTGTATATTAATAAGATTATAACTATCTAATGCTTTAGAAAAATCATTAGTTTCAGTACTTTCTTTCTTCTCTTCTTCGCTCGCTATATTTTCTGGTTTATTGTAGCTAACACTCATTTCAACAGTATCTACAAAATCTAACTCTTGAATTTTTTTAGCATTTGAGAATGTAGTTTCTAAGGCGAAACCATTCATTAATGTATCGTACTCAAACAATTTTTCATAATCGATACCTTTATCTTTAATATCTTTTAATGCCTTTTCCCTGGGTGCTTTTGTTGATTCGGTAACTTCTTTAATTCCTTCTTTAGTTTTTAACTTATTAGGATCAACATCACCCTTTAACTTAACAATTACTTTTACTTTATCATCATTTTGGAACTTATGTTCTTCACTTTTCGAAACATTTGATAGCTCATCTTTTTTATCTTCGTGAGCTAATGTTATTTTTGATGATACTCCGTAATTAAATGTACTGATATTTCCTAGTAGTAATGCTGCACTCAGCACACTAACGGCTGTCTTTTTAGTCAGTGTCATTCCTTCATCTCCTATCTTTTTAAGTGTATTTAAAGCATATTTCTATATTTTAACATATATTATCTGAAAAACAAAGGTTATTTTCAGATAAAACGCTTTTATGAATTTAAATGGATTTTATTTTTTTATATTTGATATAGGTTTTCTAGCAAAAATTAAAACCAAGCACATCTTTTGTACCTGGTTTTATAATAAAAAAGTTAATAAACGACTCGTAATACGATTTTTAAAATCATTTAATTTTTAGTTAACTAATCGTCGTCGTTTAAAGTGTAACTATATTAATTAATATTAACTATATACATCTTTATTATTTCATACTATTTATACTTTGTCAAAAGCTAATCTAACTCAAAAATTTAATTTATACTCTTTATAGAAATTAAATATAAATTGAATTGTTATCTTTAATTTACTTACCTTAATAAAAGAAACTACCTCTCTATATTTTTACATATTTTCGATAATAATTATATGCACGAAAATACAACGATATTATTTTTTACAGTCTATATATAGATAAGGGGCTGACCCAAAAGTCCTAGATTTTAAAAAGTGTATATGGAAACTCATAGACGCAGTGGTTTATTAATATCTAAATTCGTTTTTTAAAAGCTTTTTAGACATCTAATAAACTGTGCGGAGGTGACTCAACAAAATCTTGTTTCTCCGAAATCACGATTTTCGAGTCACTCCCATACTTTAATTTTCCAAACTATACTAAAGTGTGATAAAATAAAAACTAATTAAAAATATAATTATGGCGGAGGTAGAATGAAATATTTAACTAGTGAAGAAGTAACTAAAGCGAAAAAAAATATTAGTGAAATAAAACCTTATAAGACTACAAAAGAGATTATCTTTTCTAATATTTTTACTTTTTTCAATGCTATGAACTTAGTTTTAGCAGCATTTATAGCTACAACACTTAGATTTGAAAATATGTTGTTTTTAGGTGTAATTACTATAAATACTGCAATTGGTATTTTTCAAGAAGTTCGTTCGAAAAATACCCTTGAGAAATTGAGTTTACTAGGTAGAAGTAAATACCGAGTAAATCGTGATAATGAAATAATAAATATAGATTCTGAAGAAATCGTCCTTGGAGAATATCTACACTTAAATCTCGGTGATCAGATTCCTGTTGATGCCGAAATCATTGAAGGTAATATCGAGGTCGATGAATCACTGTTAACTGGTGAAAGTGACAACATCTTTAAGACTACTAACGATAAAGTAATGAGTGGTAGCAACGTAGTTAGTGGTAGTTGTTTAGTAAGAGCTATTGCTGTCGGAGAGGATAGCTATATTAATAAGCTTGCTAAAAGCACTAAAGAATTTAAGAAATATCCATCTAAGCTTCGTGACTATATGGATAAAATTTTAAAAGTTATATCTATTCTATTAATTCCTGTCGCAATTATACTATACATGCGTGGTGCTAGTCTAGGACGTGGTTATGTGGAAATAGTTCTCCGTAGTGCTGGAGCTTTAGTAGGCATGATTCCAGAAGGTTTAATCCTTCTTGTCAGCGTCTCTCTTGCGGTTGCTGCGATGAAGCTTGCTAAAAAGAAAGTTCTAGTTCAAGAACTGTACTGTGTTGAGACTCTTGCTAGAGTAGATGTTCTTTGTTTCGATAAAACAGGAACTATCACTACGGGTAATATGAATGTTGTAGAAATTGATGATGAAGTTGCAGAAAAATTATCAAGTTATCTTGCATATTTCGATGATGAAAATGCAACATCTAGAGCTTTAAAAAATCATCTAACGTGCAAAAAACAATGGGATGTAAAAGAATTAGGAGCCTTTTCTAGTAAAAATAAATATTCATTTATAAAACTAAAAAACGGTGGAACATATTTCTTCGGGGCATATGAATTTTTAGGCTTCTCAGCTGAAATGGATGAATATTACGAGAATCTGAAAAAAGAAGGTTATCGAATTTTATCATTAGCCTATACTGAAGATAGTACAAACACCCCTACTAATATGAAACTTGTAGGACATGTAGTTCTATCAGATGAGATTAAGGAAAATACAAAAGAAACATTCAAATACTTCGAATCACAAGGTGTTGAAGTAAAAATAATCAGCGGAGATAACCATATAGCAGTGTATGGCGTCGCTAAGAAAGCTGGTTTCAAAGAAGATGCTAAGGCTATTGACATGACTAAAGTGACTGAAGAGGACTTTGAAAAAACTATTCTTGAGAATGATATTTTCGGACGTGTTACCCCTGAACAAAAACAGAAAATGGTGGCCGTATTACAAAAAGCTGGAAAAACTGTCGCTATGAGTGGAGATGGTGTTAACGATGTTCTTGCCTTGAAAAAAGCTGATATTAGTTTTGCTATGAATGGTGCTACTAGTGCTGCAAAAAGTGTATCGAACATTGTATTCTTAACAGATGACTTCGGAGTATTCTACGATATACTCATGGAAGGTCGTCGTGTTATTAATAACATTCAAAAGGTAGCTTCACTGTTCCTAACAAAGACATTCTTCTCGATTGTCTTCTCAATACTTAGTGTAATCTTCGCCCTGGAGTTTGCATTTATACCGATTCAATTTACGATAATTTCAGCGATAACAATCGGTATTCCATCCTTCTTCCTAACTTTTGAAGCGAATAAAGAAAAAGCAAGTAATAACTTCATGAAGGACATACTGACAAACGCTGCAATCGGTGGCGGTATTTTAGTAGCTACAGTACTACTGACAAACTTTGCTATCACAGACAATTCACAAGCGAAATTCATCTGTTTCCTTCTTGCGTTAATAAATGGATTATGTATGGTTGCAAAAGTCAGCCTACCTCTGAATAAATACAAACTTGCACTACTTTCTATGTTAAGTATCGCTGCAATTATAGGTGTTGGAGTTAATATATTTATCCTAAAAAATCACTTTACACCATTAGTATTTTCTCAGGTAATTTATATAATTATTCTTGGATTAGTGATTTCGACAGTCCACTTCTTTACGAGAAGAAAAGTGAGAAAATAGAATTTATCGCTCATTTATCGCTCATTTATCGCTCACTTTAGATTATGAATATTATCTAAACACCGATATAATAACTTTTTAAAAGAGTATAACAAAACCCTAGACTTGGTTAATTCCAAATCTAGGGTTTATTTTTTATTCTTCTTCAGAAGGTTTTTCTTTTGATTTTTCGTCTTCTAGGTCTTTTTCTTCAACCTTTTTAACTTTATCTTCTTCGTTTTCAGCCTCTTCTTGAGCTTTTTTCTCGGCTTCTTCTTTGGCTTTACGAGCTTCTTCTTCGTAGTATTTCTTATTAACTACTTTATCTAGTTGATCTGCTTCTCTTTCATCTAAGTCTTTTGGCATTTTTCCAAATTGGTAAAGAGCAACGATTTCTTTTCTATCGATTGTTTCAACTTCGATAAGTGTTTGTGCAATAAGTTCTAATTGTTCTCTGTGAGTTTCAATAATGTGAAGAACTTTAGCATAACATTCGTTAATAATTTTACGAACTTCGATATCGATTTCTTTCAGCATTTCTTCTGAGTAGTTACCGATACTTGAAAGTTGACGTCCACCATATGGATCGTGGAATGGAGCTTGCATTGGTCCTACAGCATCACTCATACCATATTCTGTAACCATCGCGCGAGCAATGGCTGTTACTCGTTCGAAGTCATTGTGTGCTCCTGTAGATACTTCATTAAAGAAGATTTGCTCTGCAGCACGTCCACCAAGTAATCCACAGATTTTGTCGATTAAATCTGTACGAGTTTGGAAGTATTTTTCTTCTTCCGGAATCATAAGGTTATATCCACCAGCATCACCACGTGGGATAATAGTAACTTTTTGTACTTTATCAGCACTATCAAGTACCATACCTACGATTGCGTGACCTGCTTCGTGGTAAGCCACTAAACGTTTTTCTTTTGGAGTGTATACTCTACTACGTTTAGCTGGACCACCGATTACTCTGTCCATCGCTTCATCTAGATCTTCTTTATCAATACTAGATTTGTTTTCACGAGCTGCTAATAATGCCGCTTCGTTAAGAATGTTTGCAAGATCCGCACCAGAGAATCCTGGAGTTTTTTCCGCTAATGAACGAAGATCAACACCTTTAGCAAGTGGTTTGTTTTTAGCATGTACTTTAAGAATAGCTTCACGACCTTTTACATCAGGTGTAGAAACTTTAATTTGTCTGTCGAAACGACCCGGTCTTCTAAGGGCGTTATCTAATACGTCAGCACGGTTAGTAGCCGCAATTACGATAATACCTTTTTCACCATCGAATCCATCCATTTCAACAAGAAGTTGGTTAAGTGTTTGTTCACGTTCGTCATTTCCTCCACCTACTCCGCTTCCACGTTTACGTCCTACAGCATCAATCTCATCGATGAAAATGATACATGGCGCATTTTTTTCAGCTTCTTTGAATAAGTCACGAACACGACTTGCCCCAACCCCTACGAACATCTCAACGAAGTCAGATCCTGAGATTGAGAAGAATGGTACTTTCGCCTCACCAGCTACAGCACGAGCTAGCAAAGTTTTACCAGTCCCTGGAGGCCCCTCTAGTAGGACACCTTTAGGGATTCTAGCACCCATCTTAGTGAATTTACGGTGATCTTTTAAGAACTCAACCATTTCTGCAAGTTCTTGTTTTTCTTCATCAGCTCCAGCTACATCTTTGAATGTAACTTTCGCTTCTCCACCATCGATTTTTTTAGCTTTAGATTTTTGGAAGCTCATTACTTTGCCTCCACCGCCACCTTGCATTTGTGTCATAAAGAACACTAAAACACCCATAAACAAGATAAGCGGAATAATGTTACCTAAGAATGATAGAATTGCTCCAGTTTTCTCAGCTGGTTTATATTCTACTACACTTAGTTTCCCATCTTTAGCTTTTTCATTAATTTGTTTTTGTACTTCAGAATCAGATGCTGCAACTACACTCTCGAAGTTTTTATTTCCTTCTGAGTATGTACCTTTAACATTGTAGTTCTCATCTTTTCTTTGTAGACTTATTTCTTTAACCTTGTCATCTTTAATAGTCTGAACAAGTTTAGCATAGTCTATTTTTTCAGTTGTCCCAGGTAAGTCTTGCTGCCAATATGCAAATAACCCAATCGCGATTACGATTAATGCAAGCATACCAAGGATAGGGTTTTGCCTTTTTTTATTATTCATATAGACAATCTTCCTCCTATCATTTTTCTAAACATAATTTATTTTACCATATATAACTAAAGTTTGACTAATATTTTGACCTTTTTTGATTAAAATATTATTATGAGTAAATCTCTTCTTTTAGAACACCGATATAAGGTAAGTTTCTATATCTCTCATCATAGTCTAAACCAAATCCTACTAAGAATTCATTTGGTGAAACTATACCGATGTAATCAGCTTCAACATCAACTACACGAGTTTCTGGTTTGTCTACTAATGAAGCACATGCTACAGAAGCTACTTTTCTTTCTTTTAAGTTTTCAATAAGTGCTTTAAGAGTTCTTCCTGTATCTACGATATCTTCAACGATAATTACGTGACGTCCTTCAATATCCATTCCGCAATCTTTTTTGATTTTGATTACACCAGAAGATTCAGTTCCTCCATGATAACTAGATACATCCATAAAGTCAGTAACTACGTGAATGTCAATGTGTTTTAAAAGTTCTGCCATAAAAGGTAATGCCCCTTTTAATGTACAAATTAAAACAGGACATTTATCTTTATAATCCTCTTCAATTTGCTTAGCAATTCTTTTACTAGCAACTACGATGTCCTCGTGTGTAAATAGAACTTTCTCGATATCTTTTAATAAATTTTCCACTGTTTTATCCTTTCATGTTTATATAATAATCATATTTTTTGTTTTTGTTGACTTTAGTATTTATTCCTAAAACTCCTAAAACCCCATCTTTGTTGCGAATTACTGGAAGTTTGTCTCTAAGTTCCTTGGGAATCTTTTCATCGATAAAAAGACGTGAAAGTTTTTTGCTAACCTTACCTCTTTGAATTCGATCGCCATCCCTCTTAGTCGTAACTATCAAAGGCAAATCCTCTTTATTAAACCCAACCTCAGATGAGCTATTAGTTGTCGTTATTAGAAAATTACTCTGATGAAATGTATAAACTTTATTAATATCCACTTCATCTATTATTAATTCTATCTTATCATTATAACATTTTTTTTCGATTTTATGAATATAAATACTATTATATTCGCTAATAATTTTTAAATTATTTTTCAAATCATAACTTTTATTGTTATTTCTATTTTTCAAGTCTTCTATTATTGTAAAAAGCGCTCTTTGTTTCACATCAAAAATACCGAAATTATTTGCTAATATATCTCGTAGCAAGAAATAAATCTCTTCTTTGGTATTTTTTAATAATTTTTTCTTATCTAATTCAACTTTATCTTCTTCCAGTGAAATCATATAGTTATTTTTAGCCTCTAATACTTTATGTTTCAACTCAGTATTAATATTTTGATAATAACTAGAAAAATTAATCAAATTATCAAAACTCGCTGCATTTACATCGTTTAACAATGGTATAATATTATGTCTTATATTATTTCTAGTATAATCAGTGTCGAAGTTTGTTGAATCTACATAGTATTTCAAGTCATTTTTATCAGCATACTGCTCAAGGTCTGCTTTTAATACATTTAATAGTGGACGATAAACTTCTAGGCTTCCAATGCTCGTCTTCTCTTCTATCATCAAATTATAATCCACACTACGTCCACTAAGTAGTCTCATAAGGATATTTTCTACCTGATCATTTTTGTGATGAGCAGTTATTAACTTCACGCCGCCTTCTAATGAAGACATTTCCTCAAAAGCTTCATAACGTAGTTTTCTTGCGAGCATTTCCTCTGATGTATGACTATCTCTTGCTAAATCTTTCATATTTAGCTCTTTTTTGTAGAACTTAACATTGTAGTTTTTAACAAAATTCTCTGCAAACTCGGCTTCTTCATAAGACTGCTCTCTTAGACCATGATTTATATGGAACGCCACTAATTCTTTATAACTCTCTTTGTACTTTGTAACAAGCAAATGAAATAAAGCTATAGAATCCACTCCCCCTGATAGACCTAGTGCTATTTTATCAGTTTTTTGCCATAAAATATTAATGTCCATCTAGATAACCTCTTTCTTGAAGTTCTTTCTTAATTTTTTCGAACTTACCTTCAGCTTTCCTTGTAGTCGCAATTATATCTTCTAATAATCCTTCTGGTGCTGGAGGAATTTCTTTTTTTTCTTCTTTCTCCTCAGATAACTCGGTAATATTACTCTTCTTACCTTTCCCTACAGAAATCTTCATATTTCCTATAAATTGAAGTTTTTTCAAGTCTTTTAGAGTTTTTGTCTCCTGTTTAGGCTTCTGATTTTCTTCCTGCGCTTCTTGTTTTTTCTGAACTTCAGGTTGTTCTTTAGCTTCTTTTTTAATCGGTGATTTCGGTTTATTTTTCTTTTTATTCTGTTTTTCTTTAGAGTTTTTCTCTACTTTTTTCTTCTCACCTTCTGCTTGTTTCAACTCTTTTTGGGTTAAAATCACTAAAGAATCCTTTGTACTCTTCTCCTCGGCTTTAATAACAAAACCAACAGAAAAAATCTCTTCTAGCTTTTTCTTTTTACCTATAAACATATTTTCCTTTGGTAAAAATGCATCTTTGCCATTTTCTAGCTTTATATATAATCCTTTGCTTTCAACTTTCGTTACCTTACCTGCAACTTTACTCATTTAATCACCTCACTATCAATTAGAAAGGGAGCGACTCAAAAATCGTGATTTCGTAGAAATCGATTTTTCAGAGTCACCCCCGCACAGTTTATTAGATATCTAAAAAGCTTTTATAAAGCGATTTTAGATATCAATAAACCACTGCGTCTATGAACTCTCATATACACTTTGTTAAAATTTAGGTCTTTCGGGTCAGCCCCTACATCTTAAATCTTTTCTATTTATTTCACTTAAATATTATACCACACTATATTCATCTATTGAAATATCAAAGATAATCCGGGAGAGTAATATAACCCGTTATACTTTATTCCTTCGCAACTAAAAAACACCAACTTCAAAAAAGTTATTCTTCTGAAATCAGCGCTCAATTATTAAATCTTCTTCTAAATAGTGTTGTGTTAACTATCTCTAGTAAAAAACACCACTAATCTTTATTATACCATAAAAATAAAGTTTTTATCAGTCTTTAATTTTTAAAGTTTTTATGTTATGTTAAAGTTACTAAAGGGGCTGACTCGATAAAATCTTGTTTCTTAAGAGATTATAGTTTTTGAGCCACTCCATATTCATAGTAAATACGCAATACGCGATTTCAGGGAGGTTGCTATGGTAAACGCAGAAAAAATAAAAAAAAGATTTTACATATTTCTAGTATTCTATGTTTTATTTGGTATCGCGCTATTATCAATATTAGATAGAGAACTTGGTTCAGATTTCAAACAAAAATACAAAATCATATTATTTGTGATTGAAGTATTTTTTATGAATTTACCTATGCTGCTAGCTTTGATTATAAATAACTATATAGCTAAAAAAACTAAAAACGTAGAAAAATAACACTCTCTAAAACTAGCTAGCAAGTGATGCTCCAAAATCTTGTTTCTTAGAAATCAAGATTTTCAAGTCATTCCTATAGCTAAAAAGGCGACTCAAAATCACTTTTGAATCGCCCTTCTTTTTTATCCGTTATAACAATTTATTATTTCAAATAACTTGCTACGAATTTCTTCATTTGTTGAATGTCCTAACATTGATTTCAACTCTACTAGTTTTTTATCTAGTTCCTCAACGTCAATATCTAAGGTTGTATTTTTATAAATCATTTGGTTATCAGTCTTTTCACTGCTTTCGTAATCAAGCGATAACTCTTCATACATTTTCTCACCAGGTCTTAGTCCGATTTCTTCGATATCTATATCTTTATATGGTTCTAATCCTGATAGTTTAATTAAGTTTGTCGCAAGATCTATAATCTTCACGGGTTCTCCCATGTCTAATAGGAAGATTTCCCCTTCACTTGCGTAATATCCAGCTTGTAGTACCAACTGCGCCGCTTCTGGAATCGTCATGAAATAACGAATAATATTTCTATGTGTAATTGTGATAGGTCCACCTTTTTTAATCTGTTCTTTAAATATAGGAATTACAGAACCATTTGAACCTAATACATTACCAAATCTAACAGCAGCAAATTTCGTTTTGTACTTATTACCTTTTGATTGTAAAATAATCTCTGTTAAACGTTTCGAAGCACCCATAGCATTCGTAGGATTTACCGCCTTATCTGTAGAAATCATAATAAATCTTTCTACTTCTTTTTCGATGGCTACATCCATAACATTTTTTGTCCCAAAGACATTATTTTTAATCGCTTCTTGTGGACGACGTTCCATTAAAGGTACGTGTTTATGCGCTGCCGCATGGAACACTACGCTCGGTTTATACTTATCGAATACCTCAGCTAACGCATCTTTTTCACGAATACTTACTATTTCAGAAATATAATTTATATCCTCGTATTCCTTACTATGTGATTTTTCAAAATCTAAATCACGTTCTAACATATATAATGCATTCTCGTTAACATCAACCAAGACAAGTTGACTAGGTTTGAATTTGAATATTTCTCTTACAATCTGGCTTCCAATCGAACCACCAGCACCCGTAACAAGGATACTCTTTCCTTTAATATAAGAACGAATCTCCCCTTGAGAAAGCTTCACTTCTCCACGTCCTAATAAGTCCTCGATAGATACATCTTTTAAGTGTTTAGAAATACTCTCTCCGTCTTCTACAGCAACACCAGAACTCATTACCTTAACACTAACACTAGCTTCTTTCAGAACATTTAATATTCTATTTTTATTATAAGCACTAATCGAAGGAATGGCTAAGAATACTTGTTCTACCTCATATTTTGGAATAAGTTTTAGTAATTCATAAGTTGTCCCAACTACTGTAACACCACTAATTACAGAATTTTTTCGGTTATCATCTATAAGACCAACTACATTAGCACGGAAAATATTATTTTTAGATAACTCTTTTAATAATATGTACCCCGCATCTCCCGCTCCGATTATAAATGTATTTTTATAAGTACTAGATCCATACTTACCAGCTTCTCTCTCACGTAAGGCACGATATAACATTCTTGTAAACATCATACCCGCTATTATTAATAAAGGTGAGAAGATAGCAAATCTAACATTTGAAAATGTATCAGGTAGCATATACTGATAAAGAATACTCGTAATCAAATCCCCAAGAACTACTGAAATACAAATATTTACTATCTCATTAACACCTAAGTATGACCATAGTGATTTATTAGTACCAAACAAATAAAAACTAAATGTATATATTACAAGTGACATCACAAGAAATTCTAATATTTCAATATAATGTCCATTTAGTAAAGCAAACGGATCTGATGCCTTACCTAAAAATATCGATGCCAAAATACCTAACGTAACCGTTAGTAGGTCTAATAACATGATAAGTTTAAATCTATGATTTATATATATTTTTGATGAAAATAGTCTATCCATAACATCTCCTACAAATTTACCAAAGAGCTTAAAGGTTGACTAAACCAAAATCCTAAGTAATCACAATAGTTTATCTATATCTAAATATCTAATAAAGATACTTATGACAAACAATAAACTATGCGGGGCACAAAGAGTGACTCAAAAATCGTGATTTCTAGAAACAAGATTTTGTCGAGTCACCCCCGCACAGTTTATTAGATATCTAAAAAGCTTTTCTAAAGCGATTTTAGATATCAATAAACCACTGCGTCTGTGAGTTCTCATATACACGTTGTTAAAATTTAGGTCTTTTGGATCAACCCTCGCTCCCTCTGCTCTTCTTCATATTTTAAAACAATCTATAACCAAAATAACCTGTCGCAGCAATAATAATACACAATATCAAAATGCTGATTTTTCTAGTTTCCTTGATTACTTTTATCTCTACTATTTTTTGAACTATTAATATAGTTATAGCTACAAAAATCGCAGTAGTCTTAACCCTTTGATTTTCTATAAACATCGTCGCAATTATTATAGCTAAACTAAGAACTGTAACAAGCATATTAACAGCCATAAATATTAATTTTTTATCTGCCATAATTATTTTTTCCTTATCTTAATTGTTACTTTAACAATCGGTGTATCCGTCGCAATTCGAATATTTTCTTTAGGATAAATCTTCAAATTGCTACGTTCTTCTATTTCTTCTTTAACATCACTTAAATCGACATCAACAAACATCTCTGTTATCCTAGCTAAAGCTACTGTATCTTCTGCCCTAATGGTTACTTTAGAAACATCCGCAGTCGCACTAATCAGCTCTAATCCTGATGGAAGAGTACCTATAGTATTTACCTCTAAAGGAACTTCTTTTTCTATATTTTTAAGTTCGATATTCATAACCGTTGAATTTGGCTCTATCTGAATGTCCTCAATCTTATTGTAATCACTATCATAGGCTACTAACTTAGCTTCTTCTCTAGTATTTCTATTAAGTTTCGTACGAGTATCACTCTCCGCACGAACCTCATTTATTCTATCAAGACTCTCTATAGCTCCAGAAATCTTAACAGTCGGATTAGATACACTAAGTTTATCTACCTCATACCCAATCAATAGACGTTCTTTTTTTACTATCGGTGTAACCTTAAACTCTTTTGTCGCTTTTTCTCTAATAGATATCGTTATTGTAGATGGTTCCGCAGTTCCATCTACACCTCTTTCTAAACCTTCTATCTCAATTCTAACCTTCTGATCATCGCCTATTTGGGCATTTCTAAGATTCAATTTCGCCTTGAAATTTTTAGCAATACTTTCTTTCTGAACCTTCGTTTGTGTCCCAGATAATTTCACAGATACAGTATTTGGAATACCTACTACATAAAGTTTATCTCTGTCATAATCAACATCCAGTGGAACATCGCTTACCCAAGCCGTTGCATTATCACTAGTATTATCTCCGAGAACAGAGAAGTTTTTAAAATTCTCATTAACCGATAAAAACAATAGTATCGCTATTAAAAATGATATTAACTTTAACTTATTATTTTCTTTTAGTTGCATAATATCACCTCTTATTTAATTATTTTCTCTTGTTGTTTCCAATTTTTCTCCAAAAATTTCGTTAAATCCTCTGTTGAAAAATCCGAAGTTAAAATTCCATTTTGACAAACGCTAATCTTTCCTGTTTCCTCAGATACAGCGATTATTATAGCATCTGTAACTTCAGACAATCCTAAAGCAGCACGGTGTCTTGTTCCATAGCTACTAGCTATTGATCTATTATCCGATAGAGGTAGAACACAGCTCGCAGCACGAATCTTATTTTCATCGATTATCATAGCACCATCATGCAAAGGTGTATTTGGAATAAAAATATTAATTATAAGTTCATTCGTCACCTCAGCATTGACCGTAATCCCACTTTCTACATACTCATCAAGTCCCGTATTATTTTCCAGTACGATTAACGCACCTATTCTTCGGCGCGCCATATGTCTAGATGAATCGACAACAGCCTTTATAATATGTTCAGTTGAATCTTTCTGAACATCTTTGTAGTTAATATTGAAGATATTAGACAGCTGTACCCTTCCTATATATTCAAGAGCTCGTCTTAATTCCGGTTGGAATATAATCATTATACCTAATACTCCCCAAGTTACCACTTGTTCAAATATGTATGTCATCGTCCTAAATCCGATAAAGTTAAAGAATATTTTTAATCCAATAACAATTAAAATACCCTTAACAAGTTGCATACCACGAGTACCTTTTAATAAACTTAGTAGTTTATAGACTAAAAACCAAACTAATAGTATATCCAATAAATGAATAATTAGTGTTAGCGTACTTACTCCTGATAAGTATTCAGCTATCATAAATAATCTCCTTCCTTTGATTAATAATATCATTACCACACATAATATGCCTATAGTTATACGTATAGCAATCCATATTCAATTATATCATAAAATGCAAACGTTGTGCTATTTTTTTATAAAAGAAAAAGGGAGTGACTCGACAAAATCGTGATTTCGTAGAAACAAGATTTTGTCGAGTCACTCCCGTAAAGTTTATTAGACATCTAAAAAGCTTTTATAAAACGAATTGGGATATCAATAAACCACTGCGTCTATAAGTTCTCATATACTTTGTTAAAATTTAGGACCTTTTTATCAGCTCCGCAAAATACCTCCGGTAATTTTAAAACTATAACATGTAGAACACCGCCTACTAAAAACTATGATAAATAATTTAAATATAAATGTTCAAACCTACCGAGTATATTAACTTCTAATTAATCAACTTTGCTTACATATACAAAATCTGTAGGCGGCACAATACCTTCCCCCGTATCTGGTTGACCTGCAGTTATTAAGATGAGATCAAAAGCTTCAGCTAGTCCAGCTTTTTTAGAATATAAAGCAGCATTACTTAACATTTCTTCCATACTTAACATCTTAGGTTCGATGAACGGCACTATTCCCCTAGTAATAATTAACTTTCTAGCACTTTCTCTATCAGGTAAAACCGCTAGTATAGGCACATTTGGACGATACCTCGCAATAAAACGAGCAGTTGCTCCTGACTTCGTATAGGTAACAATATTTTTTACATCTACTGATTCTAAAAGGTGTTTGGTTGTCATTGAAACAGCGTGAGAAATACTCATTTTATAGTCATCAACTTCGAATCTTTCGGCATCAACAGCATTATTTTTTTCAACAGTTCTTATGATTTTATCTACGACCTCTAATGCTTCACACGGATAATCCCCAATCGCAGTCTCCTCTATTAACATAACCGCATCAACACCATCAAAAATTGCATTCGCAACATCAGATACTTCAGCTCTTGTCGGTCTTGGATTATAAACCATAGAATATAGCATTTGAGTTGTTAAAATAACTACTTTCGCAGCTTCGTTAGCTCTTCTTACAATATCTTTTTGAATTCCCGGTAAATCTTCATAGGGAATGTCTACCCCAAGTTCATCACGATTAATCATAATTGCATCTGCAATCTTTAGTATTCCATCAAGATTCTCATAACCGTCTTTACAATCTATTTTAACTATAACCCCTATATTTTTTCCATGTGATTTAATAAGCTCTTTCACCTTTGTAATTTCTTCTAAGTTACCAACAAAAGGACACGCAACAAAGTCGACGTCATTTTTACAAGCAAAATATATTTTTTCTTCATCAATTCTAATAAGTTTATATTTATTCTGAGCATATATGTGATCCACATCATAAATTATAGCTAAATCTCTACCTACTTCTTCTCTTAAAGACTTAATCTTCTCTATTCTCTCGATATTCTCTTCATTACTTCCATAAAAAGAATCTATCAATACAGCATCCGCTACACCCTCTACTATTTTTCGTAATACTTTATCAGTTGCATCGCCTAGAGTGGCTATTATTTTAGAATTTCTAATCATAATCTTATACCTATCCATACTTTAATTTTCACTTTTATTATAGCACAGCGAATTATAACACACCATAACCTAAATATTATAACAGATTTTAATACTCTCTATTAATATAACAAATATTATTATTAAATATAAACAAAGTATTTATATTAAAATTCCGCAACCGCAATAATTTTGTTTTTCAGCTGCATATTAAATTATTGTAAATTTTAAAATATAACTGGATATATCGTTTTTACCATTGAAATTAAAAATACTAAATAAAAGAAAAAACCTTACCTAGTTTGTAAGGTTTTTTCTTACATTTCAGGCTACATTTGTAGCTATTTTTATATGTGAATTGTGAAAAATATTTACAAAGTTCATTTTCATGAAAATGCTATATTTTCACAAAATATCAATATCCACTATTTAAACATTAAGAAAAAAATAATATTATCTAATATTTAAAAAACTATTGACAACCTCCCCTCTGTAGTATATAATTTTACATGCTGATATAACACATAGTTTTCAGTTATTCAAATTTATATATACAATAATTCTAGGAGGAACATATTTTATGTTATCATTTTTAAAGCCTAAAGCTAAATCACATACAGTTCCTGCCGATAAAGTTATGCCAACTTATAAAAAATTAAGATTTATTTCTTTCCTTGGAGTATTCCTTGGATATATGGCATTCTATATTGTTAGAAATAACATCAGTTTATCGAGTAGTGATCTTAAAGCATCTTTAGGAATTTCTAAAACTCAAATGGGTGCAATCATGAGTTACATGTTACTTGCATATGGATTAAGTAAAGGATTCATGAGTAGTTTATCAGATAAAGCCGATCCAAAAAAATATATGGCTCTTGGACTTTTCCTTTGTGCATCTGTAAACTTAGCACTTGGAGTTAGTCACACTGTATTCTTAGTATCAATCTTAGTAATCTTACTAGGACTTTTCCAAGGTATGGGAGTTGGACCAGCATTCATCACACTTGCAAGCTGGTACCCTAAAAAAGAACGTGGTCGTATGACTGCTCTTTGGAACATCTCTCACAACATCGGTGGAGGAATCGTAGCAAGTATCGTTACATTAGGTTTCTTCATCTTTGGTAAAGAACACTGGAAATTAGCATACTACGTATTCCCAGCAATTATCGCTATTATCTTCGTTATCATCATCCTTGTTTTAGTTAAAGGAAAACCAGAAAACGAAGGTCTACCAACAATGGAAGAAATCACTGGTGAAACTCAAAAAGTAGAAGTAAAACACGTACCAGAAGAAGCTGCAAACTTAAGTGCAGGACAAATCTTCGTAAACTACGTATTAAAAAACAAACACGCTTGGTATGTATCTCTAGTTGATACATTCGTATACTTAATTCGTTTCGGATTAATCTCTTGGCTTCCAATCTACTTATTAGAAACTAAAGGATTCACAAAAGGACAAATGGGTATCGCCTTCACATTATTCGAGTGGGCTGCTATTCCATCAACACTTCTTGCTGGATACCTATCTGATAAAGTATTCAAAGGTTACCGTATGCCTCCAGCAATCGGTGCAATGGTTATCATTTTCTTCTGTCTAATCGGATATTGGGAAAGTACTTCTCTAGTATGGGTAATCGTATTTGCCAGCCTTTCTGGATGTCTAATCTATGTACCACAATTCTTAGCATCAGTTCAAACTATGGAAGTTGTTCCATCATTTGCTGTTGGTAACGCAGTTGGTCTAAGAGGATTCATGAGTTACATCGTGGGTGCTTCATTCGGTACTTGGTTCATCGGATTCGTTGTTGACCGTGTAGGATGGTCTGGAGGTCTTTATGTACTTCTTTCATCTGCAGTTCTTTGTATCGTATTCGCAGTACTAAGTCACCGCGGAGCTAAAGAATTAGCACATAAATAATTAACAATTCAAAACATTAAAAAGCACTGAACAAAATCGTCCAGTGCTTTTTGATTGTTAGGGGCTAACCCAAAAGTCCTAAATTTTAACAAAGTGTATATGAGAACTCATAGACGCAGTGGTTTATTGGCATCTAAATTCTCTTTATAAAAGTTTTTTAGATATCTAATAAACTGTGCGGAAGTGACTCTAAAAAATCGATTTCTCCGAAATCACGATTTTTGAGTCACTCCCTCTTACTTACATGTTATGTAGTTTTCGATATTGTAATCTTGTGGATCTAGTTCTATATTATTACCTAAAATAATATTCGCTATACTATAGCCTATTATTGGACCTGTAGTTAAACCTGAAGAACCAAGTCCACTAATCGCATAAACATTTTCTAATGTTGGAACTTCACCAAAGAACGGAGAATAATCACTAGTATAAGCCCTAATTCCAACGCGTTCATTTATTATCTGAGCATTTTTTAATTCACCTAAGAAGTTCTCCGCTTCTTCACCAAAAGCATCAAGTCGCTGTTTATCAACAGTTAAATCAAAGCCCATATCATTTTCGTGCGTCGCTCCAACACTAACAACACCTTTTTCAAATGGAATAATATCCAATTCACCCTCAGGCATAATAACCGGATAAGAGCCTGTATTCTCATCAGAAACTTTATAATCTCTTAGTTGACCTTTTTGCGGACGAACATCAACATCAAAACCAAGGGGCTCTAATATATCTTTTAACCACGCACCAGTCGCAAGAACAACAGTATCAAAAACCTGTCCATTAATCTCATATTTATCTCCCACAATCTTTAGACTAACTTTTTCTTTAACAACATTAGCTTTCGAGGCAGTAAGTAAGGTATTAACGAACCTCTCTCCTTCTACACGTCCACCACCACTCGCATACAGTACGTCTCCATTGTTATTGAAGCTAGGAATTATCTTTTGAACCTCTTCTTTTGAGATTATCTCTAAATTTCCTATCATCGGTGATAATTCTTTACGACTTTCAGCAAGTTCTTTTAACTCAGGTAGCTTATCTTCATTTTTTTTCAATAAATATACTCCGCATTGTGAATAAAAGTCAGTATTATAACCAGCCACTTCTAAATCTTTAACTAATTTCAAATAAAAATCAGCCCCTAATCTAGCCATTTTATACCAAGGTTTATTACGTCTTTTAGAAAACCACGGACTTATAATACCAGCCGACGCTTTTGTAGCTTGACCAACGCCATAATCAAAAACTACTATTTCATTTTTTTGTTCTTTTGACAAATAATAAGCACATGTAGCTCCTACTATTCCCCCACCTACTACTGCTATTTTCATAAGATACCTCGCTTTTTTTAATAAATCTACTAATTAAAATTATAACTCAAAAAATTTATAGAGTAAACTTTAACTTTAAAAC
This sequence comes from uncultured Gemella sp., assembly GCF_963519265.1. Lineage (GTDB taxonomy): Bacteria > Bacillota > Bacilli > Staphylococcales > Gemellaceae > Gemella. Next base: position 71,484 of record NZ_CAUQNQ010000001.1, read on the forward strand.
GGATATAGTATAATTATTACGGAAAGGGTAGAAAAAAGAAGTACCAAGTTTTTTCTCGATACTTCTTCTTTACTGTTATTTTTAATCAGTACTTCCACTCTAATTTTTATTATCTTGCTTTTTGACCGTCATTAAATATACCATCTTTACTATACATATACACTGCATACCCTACTGCACCATCTGGTTTTGTTACTGAGTACCAAGCATATCCATGAGGAGTGTTTTTGAAATAATCATAATCAACTATACCATCTAAATATTTTTGGTCTAATGCTTTACTTCCACTCTTCCAAGCCTTATCAAAATCATCTTCATTGTCAAATATCCCAAGGTCACCATCTACATTATAGTCCCCTGTGATTTTACCAAATGTAAACCCCCACTCTTTAAGTTGCGCACGAGACCACTTAACATTAGCTGGCATACCAGCTTCAAGATCTGTATTTTTAGGAGTTACCACTGGAGTTACTGGCTTAGTAGGCTCTGTTGGAGTCACTACAGGTTTAACAGGTTCTGCTGGTGTTACTACTGGAGCAACTGGTTTAGCAGGCTTATCTGGAGTTACTACAGGTTCATCTGGAGTATCAGGAATAACCGGCTGAATTGGTTTGGCTGGCGCAACTGGTTTAGTAGGATTTAGTGGTATCCTAGGTCTTGTTGGTACTACAGTATTAATAGTTTTTACGTCTACCTCAACTGCATAATCTTTGTCTAATACCGCAGGGAATCCTTCTAATTTATCCGCCACAAAGTTGTACTGTTTAAGTACTTCTTTTACATACTCAAGACTTACTTTTGTACCAGCATCAACATTTTTGTAAACACCTACTGTAAATACACGAGGTTGACCGTTTAGTGTTACGTGTACATTTACTTCTAGATTTACTTTCTTAGCATTAGGATTAATTGGTGTAGTCGGCACCGTTGGTGTTACCACTGGGTTAGTTGGAACTGTTGGATTTGATGGAGCAGTTACCACTGGAGCAACTGGGTTAGTCGGTTCAGTTGGCGCTGTTGGTGTTACTGTTGGTGCAGTGTCTCTATTATCATATTCAAAGCTTACGCTACCTTTAATTTTATGTCCTCTTACTTCTTTATTAAAATCTACTCTATCGCTCACAGCAGTAGTTTTCGGTAAAGATTTAAGTTTATTTGAATCTTCTTCAAAATTAACTTGAATTTCTTTCACCTCTCCTGCTTTCAAATCTCCAAAAGAAACAACCTTACTACCTGCAGTATCTACTGAATAAGTTGTTCTAACATTTTGAACATTTGAAGACGCACTAACACGAATTACTGCACCAGCTTCATTTTCTAATACTTCTGCATTTACTCTATTTGTTGAAAGTGCATTTTCTTCTTGTTTGTCTTCTTTGGCATTAACTACATTTTGTATATTACCTGTAAATGATGTTACAGATAAACTTGCAACCGTTATTGCCGATAAAACTCTTTTTGTATTTTTGTTCATTATATATACCTCCATAAAGTATCTCTTCTATAATTAAATTATAAAAAATTTATTTAATCATGAAAAAAATAATTGCCTTTTATACTCTTTTAGCCATTATTATATCAAAAAAAAAAAAAAATCAATGATTTTTTATATGAAAATAATTCATTCATAAAGAATCAGAATAATTATAAGCCCATTAAATCTAAATAGCTATTAAATCAAAACTTTCTTAATTATATTTTTCATATAAAGCAAAAAAGCGCAACTCAAAAATTATCTATTTTTAAATTAATCTCTCTATAAATATTTCCGTGAATTTTTGCGTCATTTAACATTTTTTTACGATAAAAAACTCTTTCAATTTATCATCATAGTTTTATTTTTTTACCTATTTTCCGTAACAATTTAACTTTAAACAAAATTTTTTAAGAAAAATTATATCAAAGTCTTTCTAATTTCTATACAAACTACACGATACTCTTTCTTGTTATTAATATTTTATAGACTTATATCTCATATCATATTATAATAGTACTTAAGTCAAATGACTATAAAATTATAATTTACAGGAGGTAAACTATGACTGAAATAAAATTAATACCAAGAAATGAAGTTGAAGAGAAATATACTTGGGATATGACTCTTCTATATAAAACTGATGAAGATTTTAAAGCGAGCCTTACAAATATTAAAAAAGAAATCTTAGATTTCAAGGCTACTTACGAAGGAAAATTAACGGATCACGCTACTTTAGATACTGCCGTTAAAAAATACGAAGAACTTTATGAAGAATATTATAAACTATCTCACTACGCTGAGTTACCAATGGCGGTAGATAGATTTAATGACAATGTAGTACAAAATGTAACACTATTTGAAGATGTTTCTACTTTATGGGCAGGGAATTTAAGTTTCTTCGACACTGAACTTGTAGAACTAGATGAACAATTCATTAAAGATTTCGTGAAAAACTATCGCCCTGATTTAGAATACTACTTCGAAAAAATCGTTCAGGAGAAAAAACATACATTATCAAAAGAAGCTGAACAAGTAATCGCAAACTACGAAAGCCTTCCTGGTTACTACAATCTATATGAAGTAACTAAGCACGAAGATATGCAATTCGACAGCTTTGAAGCTAATGGAAAAACTTTCGAAAATAGTTTCGTACTATACGAAAACTTACACGAAATGGATAATGACACTGAAGTTCGCCGTAATGCTGCAAAAAGTTTTTATAAAACACTAAATGCTTATAAAAACACTTCAGCAAACGAGTATATTTCACAAATCAAAAAAGAAAAAATGCTTGCTACAATGCGTGGTTATGATAGTGTTATCGACTACCTATTAGCTGCTCAAGATGGTAACCGTGAACTATATGATCGTCAAATCCGTACTCTTATGACAGATTTAGCACCTCATATCCGACGTTACATTAAGCTTCTAGCTCGTGAACACAAAATTGAAGATATGCAGTTTGCTGATTGCAAAATAAATCTTGACCCTGATTTCGAAGTTGATATGACTATCGATGAATCTCGCTCCTACCTTAAAAAAGCCCTTGGTGTTCTTGGTGAAGACTACGTTAATATGATTGATGAAAGTTATGACAAACGTTGGACTGACTTCCCTCAAAATATAGGAAAAAGCACTGGTGGATTCTGTGCAACTGTTCCTAATGTAGCTGGATTTATCCTTCTTTCTTGGACTGGAAAAATGAATGAAGTTTTCGTTCTTGCTCACGAGCTTGGACATGCATATCACTTCATGAGTACAGGAAAACACCAAACAATGTTAAACAACGATTGTCCACTTTACTTCGTTGAGGCACCATCAACTTGTAACGAAGTTATCGTATCTAACTACCTACTAAAAACTAACACTGATGCTCGTTTCAAACGTTGGGTTATTAGCAACATGATTAGTAGAACATACTTCCACAATATGGTAACACATTACTTAGAAGCTGTTTATCAAGATAGAATCTACAAAATGGTAGATAACAATGAAATGTTAACTGCTGATGTTCTTTCTGAAGTAAAACGCAACGTTATGGAAGAGTTCTTCGGAGATAGTCTAGTAGTTAATGAAGGTGCAGAGCTTACTTGGATGAGACAACCTCACTACTACATGGGTCTATATCCATACACTTACTCTGCAGGATTAACAATCGGTACAGCTATCGCTAATAAGATTGATAATGACAGTTCTTATGCCGACACTTGGTTAAATGTTCTTTCTAAAGGAAGCAGCATGTCAGCACTAGATCTTTCTAAACTTGCAGGTTGTGATGTAAGTACTGATGAACCACTTAAAGAAGCTATCGCTTATGTTGGTCACCTAGTAGATGAACTATACAACTTAACAGATGAATTAAATAAATAAGGAGTGACTCAAAAATCGTTATTTCGTAGAAATCGATTTTGTCGAGTCACCCTCGCACAGTTTATTAGATATCTAAAAAGCTTCTATAAAGCGAATTTAGATATCAATAAACCACTGTGTCTATAAGGAATGGCTCGACGAAATTAATTTTTTGTAATTAATTTCGTCGAATCATTCCTATTTTATTATATATATAACTATGATATACTTTAACAAAGTAGTAATTTTAAGGAGTTTTATATGCATAGCAGTTGGAATGAAGTAATAAAAAATTATCCAAAAATAGATGAACTTAATAAATTGATAGAAAAAATAGATAAACAACGTCTTACTACAACAATCTACCCTCCAAAAGAACAAGTTTTTAGAGTTTTCGACTTAGCATTAGAAGATATCAAAGTCGTAATATTAGGGCAGGATCCCTATCATAATCCCAACCAGGCTTGCGGATTAAGCTTTTCGGTCAATGATGACGTCCCACTTCCTAAAAGTCTTATAAATATTTACAAAGAGCTTCATGATGACTTAGGTATAAATCCAGCAAAAACAGGAAATCTCGAATCTTGGTTTAATCAGGGGGTATTTCTTCTTAATGCAGTTCTTACTGTTGAAAAAAATTCTCCTGCGAGCCATAGTAAAATGGGATGGGAAAATTTTACGGATTACATAATTGAAACTATTTCTGAAAAAAATGAAAATGTAGTCTTTGTTTTATGGGGAACTTACGCAAGAAGTAAAAATAGATTAATTGATTCTTCAAAACATATGATTATTGAATCAGCACACCCGAGTCCACTATCCGCATACCGTGGCTTTTTCGGAAGTAAAGTCTTCTCTCAAATTAATGATTATTTAGAGTTTCACAATAGAAAAACTATAAACTTTGAATTAAAAATGAAAACAAATGAGCAAATTTCATTTTTTTAAAAAACTTTAAAAATTTTAAGTATATTTTAAGTACAAGGTTTATAATAATTACCTAAACAAAAGTAATGAAATTTCATTCTTAACGACACTTGTCGTTTCTCCCTTTTAAGTTTGAAATTATTTTTGTTTAAACCAATATTTCGGTTAATTCTTTATGATATTAACAGATAATAAAACTTTTTAATTTTTTTCATAATGTGGCTTGTCGCTCCCTAGGCAAGCCATTCTCCCTTTTAAAGAGTTAAAAAACTCTTTTGTTATTTGTATATAAGATTAGATATAAACAAGCAAGTAATTGCTTAGAACTTAATTTAGTTCACCAAAAAACGTGTTCCCCAAACACGTTTTTTTATTATATTTTAAAACAAAAAATCTCAGACATTTTGTCTGAGATCTTTTGTCTATTATGCTGCTCTTCTATACCCTGCTTTTTGGGCTGCTTCTTCTGAACTGAAGACTAATAAGTTTTTAGCTGCGATATTATTGTAAGAAGGGTGTGTTGGTGTATAGTAATAACCATTCTTTTTACTCGCTCTAACTACGACTTTTCTAGGTTGCTGTACCTGTTGTTGATTTTGAACTACTTGAACAACTTCTTTTTTCTCACTATCACTCTCATTTATTCTTTTTTTCGATGGAGGTGGTGGGGCTATCTGTTGTTCCTTATTCTCTGATGAATTTTCTTCTTTTTTCTCTTCAGAAGATTGTTCCTCTACTTTTTTATCACGTTCTTCTTTTCTCTCTTGGAAAGTTTTTCTTTGTTCTTCCTTTTTAGCATCACTAAAATGATTAGTCATTAACATTGTTAACATCATAACAAGTGCACTTACAGTACCCAAGACAACTTTTTTTAAACGTGTTTTTCGTTGGATAAGTTTTACAATAGGCGGGCACAATAACACAAGACTTAGTACAAACACAACAATAGCATAGCCAATGCCGTGAGTAAACACCATACTAAGTGATATTATCATAAATACTAAAAAGATAAACCACAAAATAACTTGTCCATGTTCTTTCATGAATTTATTCACAATATTTCTCCTTAAAAATAATCACTTACCTATTTTAACACTTTCTTAGCTAATAGACAATTATTTTTATAAATAACTATATTTTCTATAGAATTTGTTAATTCCCAAAGTAAATTCCAGTTCAAAGTAAACCTGGAATTTAAACTGAAACTTATATTGGGAATTCAACTCTTATATAATTTACACCTTTTTAGACTTAGTTGACTCAGAAATTCATAGCCTCAGCGATTTATTAATATCTAAATTCACTTTTTAATCACCTAATATACTTTGCGAAGTAACACTCCAAACTCGATTTCTAGAAAATTACGTTTTTTGATTCACTCCCTAAAATTATTTCCTAGAAACAACCATAGAGATACCTTGACCTCCACCTATGCAAAGAGAACATAGCCCTTTTTCTTTATTATCTTTAATTAGTGCATGTACTAATGTAACTAAGATACGACACCCGCTCGCTCCTATTGGATGTCCTAGTGCTATTGCACCACCACGCGTATTAACCTTAGTCGGATCTAGGTTTAATAGACGTGTTACAGCTATGGATTGCGCTGCGAAGGCTTCGTTCATTTCGAATAAATCAATATCTTCAATATTTAAATTTAATTTTTCTAGAACTTTTTGTGTTGCAGGTACTGGTCCTAACCCCATTACCTTATTATCTAGACCTGTTGAAGCGTAACCTTCAATGTAACAAAGGACATCTAAACCTAATTCTTTAGCACATTTTTCACACATTAAAATAACACAAGCAGCTCCATCGTTAATACCCGACGCATTCCCGGCTGTTACAGTTCCGTCTTTTTTAAAAGATGGTCTCAGCTTAGCTAGACTTTCTAAGCTACTATTAGCACGGACATATTCATCCACATCAAAGGTAATCTCCTCACGTCTTGTTTTAATAATTATCGGAGCAATTTCCTCAGAAAATAGATTATTCTCGATTGCTAAGGCTGCCTTTTTTTGACTCGCTAGAGCAAATTCATCTTGTTCTTCTCTTGTAATACCATATTGCTCTGCGATATTTTCGGCAGTAATACCCATGTGATAATTTTCAAAAGCATCAGTCAGACCGTCATTAATTATGGTATCTTCTAATTCAAAACTACCAAGTTTTTGACCAAAACGAGCATTTTTCGTATAATGTGGTGCTGCACTCATATTCTCTACTCCGCCACAAACTACGATATCATTGTCCCCTACCATAATAGATTGAACTCCAAGCACAACACTCTTTAATCCTGATCCACAAACTTTATTAACAACAAAGGCACTTTTCTCTTTTGGAATACCTGCATTAACTGCGATTTGTCTAGCTACATTTTGACCAAGACCAGTCTGCAATACATTACCGAATATAATTTCATCAACAAGATGTGGATCAAGATTTATACTTTCTAATGCTTGTTTTACAAGATCTCCACCAATTTTCGCAGCAGAAGCATCTTTTAAACTACCTCCGAAACTTCCTATAGCAGTTCTTTTAGCACTTACAATAGCAACTCTATTCATGTTTTTTATCTCCTAAATTTAGTTTACTAGTATATTTTACTATAAAAATCAGGCTTCTTCAAATAATGTTATAACACTAGACTGATTCTAAAAATTACACCACTGTAATATTTATTAAACAGTTTTGTAATGTAAATGTAATATTTTTGTAATAAAATATTGTTTTTTGTAACTTATAGATGTATAATATAAGTATAAAGAAGTTATACAAAAAGAAGGTGGAGAATATGAACAAACTTCTAAAAACAACAGGTGTATTTATTTTAGGAATAGGGCTTATGACTGGCTGTACAGATAAGGTAGCACAAAAAATTGATAATAATATAACTAGCGAAGTAATAACCACTGAAGAAACACCGACTTCTTTAGCTAATCTACAAAAAGAAGTTGAACATATTAAACAAGAAGATACTAACGTTAATGCAAATATTGTAAATAACAAACCTAGCGTTCAAGTAGAAACTCCTACTATAAATAACACTACAATCCAAAACACTACTCAGACTAGAAAACATGACTTAGCTAAAGCCGGAGAAATTTTACAACCTATGGCATACGGAATGCTAAATCTACAAGGTAGCAGCACTGCTAATGTAGTGAGATTTATCGCTAGTAACGATGGTAGCGATAGTGTAGTAAAACAAATGACATTAACTAAAGTTTTAGACTTACTAAATACATACAATGCACAAACATTTCATAAACAAGATGTATTACAAAGATTACAAAATGATAAAGACATCGAATTTATTCAATTAAATGATAGAGTTGCTGATTTTAGCAAACAAAATTTAGAAAAATTGATGAATCATAAAAATAAAGTAGTATACTTCGTAAAAGATCAAGTCTTTTTAGCTAAAAGTGATATTGGTTACGGTGGTGCTACTGATGCAATCTTCATGCCGGTGGAAAAATGGGAAGTTAAAGGAGATAGAGTTCTTATTCCATACGAAAACATCGCTACTAGAAAATCTGTAGGTATGATGACACTTCGCTTAAACAATAAAAACTACGAAAGCGGAGCAAATAGAACAATGTATTACGTAGAAAAATTCGAATTATATTAAAAGAACAAGGCATTGATTCAAAAGTCCCAAAATTTAACAAAGTTCATATGAGAACTCATAGACGCAGTGGTTTATTGGCATCTAAATTCGCTTTATAAAAACTTTTCAGATATTAATAAACTTTACGGGAGTGACTCACGATTTTTGAGTCACCCCCGTTTTCATTATTTTATTTACTATATTTCTCTACTATTTTCTTAGCGCTAGCTAAGTTCATGTGTTTTTCTTTTCTAAGTTCTTCTACAATTAATTTAATATTATCATTAGTAGCTCCAGCTAAAATCGCTAAAGATTTTGCGTGTAATTTCATATGACCTTTTTGAATTCCATCTCCTACCAACGCTTTTAGCGCTGCTAGATTCTGGGCTAATCCGACAGAAACAAGTATACTCGCTAATGTTTTCGCATCTGGATTATTTAATAATCCTCTAGCAACTTTTACAGTAGGGTTGATGCCAATAGAACCACCTACACTAGCAACCGGCATAGGTAAGGTAATTTCCCCTACAAGAACTTGAGCCTCTTCTTCACAGCGCCACGTAGAAAGTCCTTGGTATTTACCATCTTTAGCTGCATAGCTTTGACATGCCGCTTCTATAGCTCGCCAGTCATTCCCACTCGCTATTACAACACTATCAATACCATTGAAGATACCCTTGTTGTGAGTAGCCGCTCGATAAACATCAGCTTTAGCAAACTTACTAGCCAGTTCAATTCTTTTCGCAAGATACTCTCCATTTTCTCCTAAATTTTCGAATGGAATAGCACATTTTGCTGTAACTAGTGAACGTGTCGCATAATTCGATAAAATCGCCATTAAAGCTACACCTTCAGTCAATGATTCTAACGATACTTTAAGTGCTTCTAGCATAGTATTTAACATATTTGCCCCCATCGCCTCTAAAGTATCAACGATAAGGTAAACAACTACGAAATCTATTCCATCTTCTGATAGAACTTTAACCTCGATATCACAAGCACCTCCACCACGAGCCACAATAGACGGATAAGCTTCATCCGCTGTTTTTAAAAGCAAATCTTTACTTTGTAAGATACGTTTCACAGCTTCATCAGTATCCGCTATGTTATATAAAGCTACATGCCCTACCATCTTCCTATCTAGTACTTCTGTTTTAAAACCACCAGACTTCGCAACGATTTTCCCAACATTACTACAAGCAGCAACTACCGATGGTTCTTCCGTAACGAATGGCACCACATATTCTTTATCATCAACGACAAAATTTGGCACAACGCTAAAAGGTAGCGAGAAAGTTCCTATTACATTCTCAACCATATTATTAGCCGTATCGAAGTCTAAAACTTCATTATTTTTTAAAACAGAAAGATATTCTTCACTTAAAATACCAGCTTGTTCAATAACCTCTAAGCGTTCATTAATATTTTTTTTATAAAATCCACTCCAAATTTTTCCCATGATTTCCTCTATTAAAATTGTTTTTTATATACTCGCTTATGATTTTCTATTTTTTCTAAGATAAATCTGCTCTCATCTTTAATATCAGAAATATCTAAGTTTCCTTCGTTGTCAACTGTAGTATCTCTGAAGAACATTTTTTCGTATTCATCTATTGAAATACGTGTTCTCTTATCAAAATCATCAAAACGATTATTTCTTAATTGATCTTTATAACCCTCTACTAAAGTTAAACTGAACACTTCCGCAACAGCTCCACTTCCATAACTATATAAACCTATCTTGTTCCCTGCTTCTAATGTGTTATTATTTTCAAGTAGTGATAATAACCCTAAAAATAGAGATCCTGTGTATATATTACCTACACGTTGGCTATATAAAATAGACTCATTAAAACGAGCAAGTAATTCTTCTTTCTTCTCTTCTTCAGCCTGTTCTAATAATAGAGTTAAACCTTTTAATCCTAATTTAGGATATGGCAGGTGTAAACATACCGCTGAAAAGTCATTAAGGCTTTGTTTAGTTTTTTCAATATATCTATTCCAAGTAGTTGTTAAACAATCAAGATATTGTTCAGTAGAAAATCTTCCTTCTACAAAAGCATATTGTGAATAGTTCGGACGCCAGAAGTCCATAACATCACGAGTTAAACAAACATTATCATTATTGAACTCTAAAATTCTTGGATTACTGCTTACTAACATAGCACAACTTCCTGCGCCTTGTGTAGATTCTCCAGAAGATTTAACACCGTATTTCGCAATATCACTAGCGATAACCAGTACTTTTGACTCTGGGTTATTCATAACATGATTTTTAGCGAAATCTAAGGCAGCAGTTGCTCCGTAGCATGCTTCTTTAACTTCAATAGCGCGCGTAAATGGTTGAATATCTAATAGCCCATGAATAAATACTGAAGAAGCCTTACTTTGGTCAACTCCAGACTCAGTCCCTACGATAATCATATCAATTTTTTCTAAGTCATCTTTGTCTAGTATATCATATGCAGCTTGTGCTCCAAGAGTTACTATATCTTGAGACACAGGAGGAATACTCATTTCAAGTTGTAATAAACCTTTAGTGAATTTATCAGGTTCAATTCCTCGAGCTGTTGCTAAATCACGAATATCTAAATAGTAATTTGGCATTGCAAAACCAATCTTATCAATTCCTATTTTCATTATCTAATTCCTTTCGATTAATTTCGAATCATTTATCTTCAAAAATTTCCAACTATATTATACTATTAAACTCTTAAAAATTAAAGTCTAATAACCATAATCTTTCTTTCATTGTTAAAACTTTCTATATAGATACTATTGTATAAGATTTTTCAAAAATAGTCCATAGATAGCCGTAAAAAACGATAAAACTTGAATATATCTTTTATAAAACAGATAAATATATCATAAAATCATCAACACAGTTACCATTTATATTTCGTTAATTTCTAAATTTAATAATTACCTCATCTCGTCTTCAAAAGTTTCCCTCCCTTACTCCTTTAATTAATATCATTACCATGTTTGAAAAATAGTTTTTTTTTATAAAAAAATTTTTTTGTAAGCATTTTTGTTGTTTATTTTTAATATTTTTCTTATAATAGTTATATATTGATTAAAAAACCCTTGGAGGATTATTACTATGACATTTAAATTACCTGAATTACCTTATGGATTCGATTTCTTAGAACCAGTTATCGACGCTAAAACTATGGAAATTCACCACGACAAACACCACGCTGCTTACGTTAACAACTTAAACGCAGCTTTAGAAAAACACCCAGAATTCGAAGCTAACTGTATCTGTGGTCTATTAAAAAACATCGATAGCGTTCCTGCTGACATCCGTCAAGCTGTTATCAACAATGGTGGTGGACACCACAACCACAGCCTATTCTGGCAATCACTAACTAAAGCTGATTCTTCTGAATTCGCTGGATTAGTTAAAGAAAAAGTTGAAGCTGAACTTGGTGGATACGAAGAGTTCGTGAAGAGTTTCTCAGCTGCAGCTGCTACAAGATTCGGTAGTGGTTGGGCATGGCTTGCTTTAGATAAAGAAGGTAAATTAGTTGTTACTTCTACAGCTAACCAAGACTCTCCATACTTAACAGGTCTTACTCCAATTCTTGGATTAGACGTTTGGGAGCACGCTTACTACCTAAACTACCAAAACCGTCGTCCAGACTACATTAAAGAATTCTTCCGTGTTGTAAACTGGGATTTCGTTAACGAACGCCTAGCTAAACACTTAGAAAAATTAGGTAAATAATTACATAGATAAAAAAGCTATCACATGATGGCTTTTTTATTTTTTATCGAATTAATTTATCTTTCTTAGTCTATGTTTATCTGCTCTTTCTTGTCCAACCTAATTTAATGACAATTTAAGCTAGATAATGTATAATGAAAAGCACTCTGTTAGGGCTGACCCAAAAGTCCTAAATTTTAAAAAAGTGTATATGATAACTCATAGACGCAGTGGTTTATTGATATCTAAATTCGCTTTATAAAAGCTTTTTAGATATCTAATAAACTGTGCGGGGGTGACTCAACAAAATCTTGTTTCTCAAAAATCATGATTTTTGAGTCACTCCCTTACATTTGTTATTAAATAGTTTGAAGGAGAATTAATATTGAATAATTGGAAATTTATCGCTGGTTTTATCGGGGTATTCGCAGTATATGAAATACTCGTATTTCTGATGTGGCTAGGCTTAAAATGGATGATCTCACCTTTTGTTCCCCCTAAGGTTAAATTAGCTATTGGTATAGCGCTATTTATCGTTGCTAATTTTTCTATCGTAGCTTATATGCTGAGATTAGGTGCACCTTGGGTTAACTACGGAAACGTTTGGTACTTCTACTTCCTAAACGGTGCTGTCATAGGTGTTATTTTATTGGTCGCTAAGTTATTACTGAAAATCCTTAAATTAAATCTTTCTCAAGGAATTAGTTTAAGCATAACTGCTCTATATTTATTAGGCATGACTGCTTTGGGACTATTTTGGGCATACTCACCTACTGTAATTAATAAGACTATTAAGGTTGATAAACATCTTGATAATCCTGTTAAAATTGCTATGGTCTCTGATCTTCATCTTGGAACATTTTTCTCAAATCCACAACTTGAAAAACTGAACAAGATTATTGATGAAGAGAAGCCAGATGCTGTAGTTATCGCAGGAGACCTTATGGACGATGATATGGTTATGTATAAAAAACGCAATATGCAAGAAAATCTAAGCAAGCTAAAAGCTCCACTAGGCGTTTATACTACGATGGGAAATCACGACCGTGACGCACTAGAAATAGTAGACGAAGTTAAAAAGACAGGAATAATCCCACTATTTGATGAAAGTATTGCTATTAATAATGATGTTACTTTGGTTGGGCGTAAAGATAAGAGTGTCAGTCGTGATAGACTTGATACTGCTGAACTGCTTAAGAGTATTGATTTAAACAAGACTATCGTTCTTGTAGATCATCAACCTGATGCTGTTGATTATCACGCTACATTACCTATAGATGTTCAACTCTCAGGGCATACTCACCGTGGACAACTATGGCCGTTAAACTTCATCACAGATGTAGTTTATACACTAGATCATGGCTACGCGAAAATTAATGGTAAACATTTCTTCACTTCTGCGGGTTATGGTTTCTGGGGCCCACCTTTCAAAACTACAGCTCGTAGTGAAGTATGGATGATTACTATTGAAGGAAAATAAATAGTTATGTATAGAAGAAACTCAACAATTCGATTAATAAAAATCGATTCGTTGAGTTTCTTGTTTTTCCTATCTATTTTTTTTAAAAATCTCTATCAGTTTTTTTGCATCTTTTCCATTTAAAAAGTATGCTTTTCTTAATGCTGCAATAT
>NZ_CAUQNQ010000002.1:0-82677 GCF_963519265.1 uncultured Gemella sp.
TTCTTAACATTTGATATTTCGAAATGTTTGATTGTTCGTCTTCTTCTTGAGAAGACTTTTACTATTCTATCATCAACTTTGAACTTTGTCAATAGTTTCTTTTATGTTTTTTAAAAAAACTAATTTAAATTTTCATTGTGATGATATAGTCTTTAAAAGACTGTTATTATTCTATCATTTCTATTAGATTTTGTCAAGTTTTTTTCTTAACATTAGCTCTTTAGAAATTCTTTATTGTTCGTCTTCTCTATCAGAAGACTTTCATTATTCTATCACTACTTATAGATTATGTCAACACATTTTTAAAATTTATTTTTATTTCTCCATTATAATCTATTTTCTTCTATAATTAGTTAAAAAAAAGAGAGAATTGTTTCTTTTTCTCTCTTCTTTCTTTTCTTTTATATATTGTAAAAGTCAAACACAGTAACCGGTAAATTTCTTTTATGTTCTGATTTTAGATAATGTCCTTCTATTATTTCTTTTACATTATTAGGAACTTCTTTTCCTTCTAAGTAATCATCTATGTCATTATATGTTACTCCAAGTGCAACTTCATCTTCTAAAGCAGGTCTATCTTCTTCTAAATCTGCGGTTGGTTGTTTCAGATATAAGTGTTCTGGACAATCTAACATTTTTAATAATGCTTTCCCTTGTCTTTTATTTAATCTATACAGAGGTACAATATCTGCTCCACCGTCTCCATGTTTTGTAAAGAACCCAGTGATAGCTTCTGCTGCATGGTCAGTACCAACTACTATACCTTTATTCATAGTAGCAATAGAATACTGAGCTTTCATTCTTTCTCTTGCTTTCTCATTACCTTTCGCAAAATCAGTAATTTCTACACCTGCTACTTTTAATGAATTAACACTAGCATCTACCGCATCTTTTATATTAACAGTATATACTTTATCCGGACTAATAAATTTTAATGCATCGTTACAATCATCTTCATCAAATTGTTGTCCATACGGTAGTCTAACAGCGATAAAGTTATACTCTTCACCTGTTTCCTCTCTCAATTCAGTAATTGCCATTTGACATAATTTTCCGCAAAGTGTAGAATCTTGCCCACCTGATATACCTAATACTAAACTTTTTATGAAGTTATTTTTCTTTATATAATCTTTTAGAAAATTGATTGTTAATCTTATTTCCTCTTCTACATTAATTTCAGGTTTACATCTTAATCTTTTTATTACTTCCTGTTGTAATGTCATATTATCACCTAATTATTTTGATTTTTTTGTTACTCTTTCCAATATTTCTTTTCTATTTTTCCAACACTCAGCACTTAAATCTACTGGATAAAATTCTGGATTTAATAAACGAAGATACTCACTCCATAATAATTCTTTATTTTGTTGGAAGTACTTAGCACTTTCTTGTACTGTTGGCACTTCATATACTTGCTTACCATTAACAAAAATATCTTCATGAATATCTATTGCTTTAAAGTTCTCCACTTCCTTAGCTAAGTAAGTATGAGTCGGATGGAAAAGTTTTATACTTTGTTCTGCATTCACGTCTTCTTTTTCCAATGCAATATAATCCCCTGCTGCCATACCTGTGTCTGTATTTATTATTCTATAAACTCTTTTTACACCTGGAACAGTTAATTTTGCAGGATTTTCTGAGACTTTTAGTCTGTCAATCATCTCACCATTGTCATTTTCTAAACATGAAAGTTTATAAACAGCACCTAAGGCTGGGTTATCATAAGCAGTTATAAGCTTTGTACCTACACCCCACGCATCAATACATGCACCTTCTTGTTTTAAGTGAGTAATTGTATCTTCATCTAAATCATTTGACGCTACTATTTTCGCATTAGGATACCCCGCTTCATCTAACATTTTTCTTGCTTCTTTTGATAGATATGCTATATCTCCTGAATCCAATCTAATACCATGGAAATTAATCTCATCTTTTAATTCATCCGCTACTTTAATAGCAGTAGGAATTCCAGAGCGCAATGTATCATAAGTATCAACTAAGAAATAACAATCTTTATGCGCAGCTGCATATTTCTTAAATGCAACTTCTTCATCTTCATAAGCCTGAACAAATGAGTGAGCATGTGTTCCGCTACATGGAATATTAAACAATTTTGCAGCTTTTACGTTACTAGTCGCATCAAATCCACCGATAATAGAAGCTCGCGTCCCCCATATTGCTGCATCAAATTCATGAGCACGACGAGTACCAAATTCCATACAAACTTCATCTGGACATAAGTGCTTGATTCTAGCGGCCTTTGTAGCTATTAGTATTTGATAGTTAACAATATTCAAAATAGCAGTTTCCATTATTTGCGCTTGAATAAATGGAGCTTCAATTCTCAAGAGTGTCTCATTAGCAAAAATAATTTCTCCCTCTTTTACCGAACGAATATTCCCTGTAAATTTCATAGTACTTAGATATTCTAAAAAGTCTTCTTCATATCCTAATTCTCTTAAGAATTCTATATCAGAGTTTGAAAATTCAAATGAATTCACATAATCTATAATTTTAGCAAGTCCAGCAAATACTGCATATCCTCCACCAAAAGGAATTTTTCTAAAATACACATCGAAATATGACTTCCTCTCATGTATTCCATCTTTAAAATATGCATATCCCATATTAATTTGATAAAGGTCGGTATGCAAAGCATCACCTAGATATTTATTCATAATCTCCTCCGATTTATGTATATAATTAAATTTGTTACCTATTATATTAACATTTTAATACATTTTTAACAAATATTTAAACTTAAGTATTGTAAATTTAATACTAAAATCCCATTTCGCTATACACTATCTTTACTTTTATATTAATCATTTCATAATATTAATGGTCAGAAGTATTTTTTTATATAATAACATTTCAGAAATCTGTATCATATAGAAGTCTGAAAAAAGAAGCAACAGAACGTTATCCTCTGTTACTTCTCTGATTATTAGTGTTTGAATTTTTATTATTAGTTGCTCTTTGAGGTTGATTTCCCTCTTCTTTATCATCTTCCTTTTCAGATGAATTATCTTCTGTTCTTCTATCACTAGTTTTCTTAGCATTTTGTTTATCAGTATTTTTCTCTGATTCTTTTGTAGAAGCTGATTTTTTATCATCTTTTTTGGCTAGTTCAGGGATTTTACTATCATCAATTCTACCATTATTATCTCCAGATTTTTCTAAATTTCCATCCATTATAGACTTTATCGTCGCTTGCAAGAAATTCTCTTGTAATGGAATATTGAAAATCAACTCACCTTGATAGCTTAACCCATACTCCTGCCTTACCAAGTCCGTTATAAAGTATGGATCTTTTAGTTTATCTATGACTAGTTCATTTACTTTATTTTCTTTATCAAGATTTTCAATCGTCTGATTTTGTTCAGCTAATTGAGCATTGATTTGTTTCTTATCTCGGATATATAAAAATGTTTGCAGTAAAGTTACAGCTAAAGCAAAGGTCATTATAGCTAATATAATAAACTTACGACGTTTTCTATACTTAGCTTTTGCTTCTAAGACGTCTTTTTTGAATTGGCTATTCTGCTCTCTCATCTTCTACTTCTCTTGATTTTTCAGATAAGATTTTAAACATTTTGGTTGCATCTTCTTTCTTAGTACTATCTTTTAATTCTAATACTTCATATACAACTTCTTTCTTAGCAAAGTAAATAGTAATCTTATCCCCTATTTTTAAAGTGCTAGATGGCTTTGCCTTTTTATCATTAATCGCTATATGCCCTTCTGATGATATTTCATTAGCAACTGTTCTTCTCTTTATAATTCTTGATACTTTTAAAAATTTATCCAAACGCATTTAATCACCCCTAAATATTAGTACAATCTATTATCACATATTTAGCCTCTTTTCGCAAATAAAATCCACGATAATCTATGAAATTTTGAAAACTTCTACCAAACAAAACAAAAGATATACAATCGAAATTTTTTTCAACCGTATATCTTATATATTATTAAGCCCAGTTTCCGTCTTTAAAAATTGCTACTTCTTTACCATCTGCTGTATACCCAGTAATATTTGTTGTCGCTTCTCCAATCATAAAATCAACGTGAACTAAACTATCATTAGCACCAACTTCCGCTAATTGTTCATCAGTCATTTCTGGTCCACCTTGAACACATGTTGGATATGCTTTACCAAGAGCAATGTGACATGCTGCGTTCTCATCAAATAATGTTTCTAAGAATAGAATTTTTGTATTTGAGATTGGTGAATCATAAGGTACTAATGCCATTTCCCCTATTCTTCTTGAACCTTCATCAGTTTCCAATAAGTTTCTCAGAACATCATAACCACGCTCAGCTCCGAAGTCTACGACTTTACCATCTTCAAATTTCAACCAGAAATTATCAATTAATACCCCGCTGTAGTTTAGAGGCTTAGCATTATAAACAATACCACTCGTCTCATCTTTATGAGGCATTGTAAATACTTCCTCTGTAGGGATGTTAGCTACGAAACGATCAGCTTTTTTAGCATAACTTCCTGCACTTTGCCAAATATGATTTTTAGGTAATCCTACATATAAATCAGTTCCTAAGTCATTTGTGATATGCAATTTAACTAATTCATTTTCGTGTAAAAATTTCGCTTTTTCATCTAAAACTTTAATGTGTTCTTCCCATTCAGCTACAGGGTCATCTCCAGTTGAACGACAAGCACTTAAGATTTGATTCCAAAGTTTTAAATAAGCTTCTTCATCGTTTAATTCAGGGTATAATCTTTTTGCCCATCCTACTGTTGACGCAGAAACAACACACCAAGGACATTCGTCACTCATAATTGATTTCATATAGTTACGCATAGCTTTTGAACGACCTACCATAGATGCTTTTAATTTTGCACTATCTACACCTGCTAATCCATCTGGATCATCTCCGATAATAGATAAGAATGCTGCACCTTCATCTAATTCGTCTTGATACTTATCAATGTACCATTGACCTACCGTACTTAACGACTCTTCACTTTGATATTTTAAATTTAATTTTGTTAATTCTTGGTCACGCCATTCTACTGACACTCTTTTTGCTCCTAATTCATAGCAAGCTTCTACAACTTTCGCTACAAACTCACGTGTTTCAATACTAGCACGAACTAATACCGGTTGACCTTCTTGAACATTTAATCCAACTTTCGCGATAAGTTGGGCATATTTTTTTAATTGTGTATTTAAATCCATTTGATTTTCCTCGACTTCTTCTCTTTATTTGCTAATTATTTCTTTAAATTGCACATAATCTATTATATCACTTTTTCTTAGATAATATTAGTAGGGAGTGCCTCAAAAATCGCGATTTCTTAAGAAACAATATTTTGTCAAGTCACCCCTGCACAGTTTATTAGATATCTAAAAAGCTTTTATAAAGCGAATTTAGATATCAATACAATGCGTCCATGAGTTCTCATATGAACTTTGTTAAATTTTAGGACTTTTAAATTATCTTCAACATAGAAATTAAACTTCTCTAGTTGCTTGTTTTAACCATTCTAACTCATCGCCTTCAAAGTGTGGAGCTAATACTTCGAATACTTTCGCATGATATTTATTCAATTCATATTTATCTTCAATTGTAAGCATATCTAGGTTAATAGCTTCTAAATCCCATGGTACAAATGTCATCACTTCAAATTCCATAAATTGACCGTATTCATTTTTTACTGTTTTTCTAACAATAAGTTCATTCTCTAAACGTATACCATGAGATCCTGAGATGTATAATCCCGGTTCATTAGTAACTACCATACCATGTTTAAATGGTTCAGCTGCGCGATAGATTCCCCAGTGAATACCATGAGGTCCTTCATGAATATTACCTAAGTATCCTACACCATGACCTGTTCCGTGGTTGAAGTTCTCATAATCTTGCCATAATGGAGCACGAGCGAATAAGTCCACATTAGCTCCAGACACACCTTCCATGAATTTTAATCTTGATAAACGCAGGTGACATTGAAGCACTCGTGTATAATCGTATTTTAATTTATCGCTAACTTCTCCCATCGCTGTAGTACGTGTTATGTCAGTTGAACCTTCTTCAAAGTGTGCACCAGTATCTGTTAAGAAGAAAGTACCCGTACGTAACGGAATAGAAGTTTCTTTAGAAGATGAATAGTGCACAATAGCTCCATTTTCACCATGACCGCAAATCGGAGAAAAACTCGGACAGATAAAGCCACCTTGTTCTTTTCTAAATTCTACAAGTTTCACAGATGCCGAAAGTTCATCTTCTTGTTCACTTGTACCTTGTTTTACCAGTTGTTTTAACCAATAAATAAACTTCGTATGAGCAATACCATCTTTCACATGGGCTTTAATAGTATGCTGTAATTCAACCTCATTTTTTATAGATTTCATTAAAATTGTCGGGTTACGTCTCTCCACTAGTGTTATCTCTTTTGGAATATTGTTAAACACTGCATAGTTTAAGCACTCTGAATCGACTAGAACTACATCGTTACCTGAAAATTGTTTAACTTCTTCATAAATATCATTATATGGCTTAATGTGTACATTGTGGTCTGCCAAGTGTTTTTTGATTTCATCAGATAGTTTTCTCTCATCTACATATAAGTCAACACTATTTTCATAAACAACTGCATAACTTAATAATACCGGTACATAATCAACATCCATACCACGAATATTTAATAACCATCCAATATCATCAAGTGTAGTGATAACATGAATATTGGCTCCGACTTCATGCATTTCTTTACGAACTCGCTCGAGCTTACTAGCTACAGATTCTCCAGCTCTTTCTAAATTCATATAAAATGCTGGTTTCTCTGATAACGCAGGACGATTTTCCCAAATCTCATCAACTAAATCAATATCATATTTTACCGTAGCATTTTTACGTTTTAGTTTAGTAGCTAAGTCTTTTCCTTCACCAAAAGTTACAACACGACCATCAAATCCTAATACCCCGTTCTCAGGTGTATTTTCAACAACAAACTCCGCGATAGTAGGAACTCCAGGTTCACGCATTTTTTGCAACTCAATACCAGTTCCTTCTAATTGTTTTTCTCCTTGTAAGAAATATCTCCCATCTGTCCATAAACCTGCAAAATCCTTAGTAACAATTAATGTCCCTGCAGAACCAGTAAATCCACTCATAAATGCACGAGCTTTAAAATGTTCTCCTACATATTCACTATTGTGAAAATCTGCTGTTGGAACCATATAGACATCAATTCCATTTCTTTCCATTAATGCTCTTAACTTAGAAACTCTTTCTTTTATCTCCATTGTCCTTACTCCTTTGTTATTTCATATATAACTTCTTTATGAATTTTCTAACTAATCGTGAAAAGCTTCATTGATAAATAATCCTCACAATTATCATACTTAATATTCTATCACATTATAAAGCTCATTTCACTAGGGAGTGACTCAAAAATCGTGATTTCGGAGAAATCGATTTTGTCGAGTCACCCCCGCACAGTTTATTAGATATCTAAAAAGCTTTTATAAGGTGAATTTAGATATCAATAAACCACTGCGCATATGAGTTATTATGTACACTTTTTAAAAATTTAGGTCTTTTGGTACAGTCCCCTAGATTTTTAAAATTCACCCATTTCCCTTACAAAATAATGGGAGTGACTCAAAAATCGTGATTTCTTAAGAAACAAGATTTTTTCGAGTCACTCCCGCACAGTTTATTAGATATCTAAAAAGCTTTTCTAAAGCGATTTTAGATATCAATAAACCACTGCGTCTATAAGTTTTCATATACACTTTGTTAAAATTTAGGTCTTTTGGTACAGTCCCCTAGATTTTTAAAATTCAACCATTATCCATACAAAATAATATAGACTATAGAATCAACATCTATAGTCTACATACTATTGTTATTATTTTAATATCCCTTTGAAATAATCCGTTGCTTTTACCAATGAATCCACTATCGCTGGTTCCCCTCCTGAGTGACCAGCAACAACAATATCCAATTTACAATTATTTAATTTTTTACTTAATTCGTAAGCGCCGACTACCCGACAATCAACATCATAACGACCATGAGTTATTGTTGTAGGAATATCTTTTATAGCATCGATATTGTTTAATATCCAATCATCATCATTCCAAAACATATGATTCATCCAAAAATGACACTCAATCGTAGCCATAGAAACCGCATAATGAATATCACCAAAACTCTGCTCTAAATTCGGATTTGGGTGAAGTGTCACAAGACTTCCTTCCCACATACTCCACTCTCTTGCCGCGACTTCCCTTGTTTCCCTATCTTCACTTGTTAAACGGTTATAATACGCACGGACCATATCACGACGTTCATCTCTAGGTATTATACTTTCATATCGCTTGAATGCTTCTGGGTGTATATTACTCGCACCACCCTTTTCATAAATCCATAATATATCCTCTCTACGCCCTAAGAAAATACCACGTAGTACTAAACCTAACACACGCTCTGGATGTTTAATAGCATAACAAAGAGCTAAGGTAGATCCCCAACTTCCTCCAAATACTAGCCATTTATCAACGTTTAAATCCTCCCTTATTTTCTCCATGTCATCAATAATATGCCAAGTATCATTATTCTCTAAGCATGCATGAGGCGTAGACTTTCCGCTTCCTCTTTGATCAAATAATATAATTCGATAAAACTCCGGATCAAAATATTGTCTACCACTTGCTGATGTTCCACAGCCTGGTCCACCATGTAAAAAAACTACCGGAACGCCTTGAGGATTCCCACTCTCCTCATAATAAATAGTATGAGTCTCATCGACTTTTAACATTTTAGAGAAATTTTCTTTAATTTCAGGATATAAACCCCTTAATTCCCCCATAATAATACCTCCTGTTGTTTATTTGTTTACAATTTGTTTGTATCGCATAACAGTTTATTTTCTATTTCTAAAATATAACTTAATTCGCGATATTTATACTCCTCTTTTATTATATCTCAACATTTTTTAATATTCAATTATTTTATTAAAATCTATAATAATCATCTATCTAACTATTTTGCAATCGATTAATATTAATGATATAATTATATTAAAGATTATAAGACAAAAAAGGAGTAGAGAAAAGTGAAACTTTCAAGAACTAACAAGATTTTAGAAAAAATGAAGCAACAAGGAATCAACCAAGCACTAATTAGCGATCCTTATTCAATTTTTTACCTAACTGAATACTTAGAACATCCAGGCGAAAGATTTTTCGCAGTATTACTTGATGAAAATGGTAATCACAAACTATTCATCAATGCTCTTTTCCCACTCGAAAAAGATTTAGGATTAGAAAAAGTGGTCTACTCTGATACTGATAATCCTATTGAACTTCTAGCAAAAAGTATACCAGATGGGGCTATTGTGGGTATAGATAAAGTTCTTCCTGCGAGGTTCCTATTACCTCTTATGAATCATCTACCAAAAAACAAATTTGTAGATGTATCTCAAATCGTTGACCGAGTTCGTATGATTAAAGATGAAGAAGAAAAAGAACTTATGCGCCGTGCTTCTCTTCTAAATGACGCAGCCTGCCAAAGAGTTATAAATAGTATTTCTGAAGGAAAATCAGAAAAAGATGTAGCTAAAGATTTGCTTGCTATTCATGAAGAATTAAAAGTTGATGGATTATCGTTCGATCCTATTATCGCTTACGGAGCTAACGGAGCTAATCCTCACGGTACTGTAGGAGATAGATATGTAAAACCAGGAGATGCTATAATTATCGATATGGGTGGGATTAAAGACAATTATTGTTCAGATATGACACGTACTGTATTTTGGAAACAACCAAGCGAAAAAGCACGTGAAGTATTTGAAATAGTATTAGAAGCTCAAAAACGAGGAGTTGCGGCTGTTAAACCAGGTGTTAGATTCTGCGATATAGACACGGCTTGTCGTGATTACATTACAGAAAAAGGATATGGAGAATTCTTTACACATCGTACAGGCCATCACATCGGATTAGAATGTCATGAATATGGAGATATTTCTAGCATCAATGAAACTAAATGTGAGCCAGGTATGATTTTCTCTATCGAACCAGGTATTTATCTTCCAGGAGAATTCGGTGTTCGTATCGAAGACCTAGTTCTTGTTACAGAAGATGGTTGTGAAGTTTTAAACAAACTTAACAAAGAGTTAGTTATTATCGGTGAGTAACTAATTATATTAAATTTAGATCTTCATTAAATTATTCCCCAAAAAAAGACGATTGATTTAAGTTCAATCGTCTTTTTTCTTTTATTAAAAATGTTTCTTTAAAAATTCCCCTACAATATTCCAATATTGTTCTCTGAATTTTCTTTCAGCCTGAACATGTTTCATTCCTGGGAAACTATGAAATTCTTTTTCTGAAGTTATTAGATCATAAGCGGCTTTCCCATGTTCAATTGGTACAAAACCATCTTCTTCACCATGTAGTACTAATGCAGGGAGTTTAGTTTCTTTCAAAGCTTTTGTTGCATCTACGTCCCCAAAGAAATATCCAGCTCTTATCTTCGTCACTGTATTTGCTGCCGGAATTACAGGGAAACTCGGTAAATTAAATAGTTTTTTCAACTGATATGTGAACTCTACTTTTAAATTCACATAACCACTATCTTCAATAAAAGTTTTTACGTTAGATGGTAAATTCTTACCTACTGCGTTCATTACTGTAGCTGCACCCATACTGATCCCAAATAATGCAGTATCAGCGTTGTTATTTTCTGATGATATTTTCTTAACCCAATTAACTAAATCATCAGAGTCGTAACCACCCATAGAAATAAACTCACCTTCACTATTACCATGAGCTATTAAATCTGGTGCAAAGACACTATAACCCATATCATAAAATTTCTTGATATAGTTAACCATTTTCTTAGCATCACTAGTGTATCCGTGTACTACAAATATCCATTTTTTAGCATCCGGATTAACGAATTTATATCCTACAAGTTTATTTTTAATAACAGACTCCATCTCAACAATTTGCTTCGTTTCATCAAACCACTTGTTTAAAGCTGTTTTATCTTCTTTACTTCCATCACTATCTTGATTAACAATCGCACTCTTATCTACCTTCGGATTCAATCCAAAGTTATAAAAATAGTTTCCAACAAAACCAAATGCAACAACTACTAAAATCAGCAGTGTTGCTAATATTTTTTTAAAATGTTTTTTCACTTTTCTTTACCTTTCATCTTTAAATTCAATAAAACTATTATACTATCACTTTGAATAAAAGTAAACAAAAAATAACACTAATAGAGACTTAAGATATCTCTATTAGTGTTATTTTTAATTATTAATTTGTACCAAAACCTTGTCTCCGATATTAAATCTTTCTGCTGTTGACATCGTTAAGACTTTTAAAGTATTCCCATCTGGAGTCTCAACTAAATATTCAACTGTAGCTCCTAGATAAGTTACATCAACAACTTTACCCTCTCCCGAGCTATCTAATTTTATGGATATTTCTTCCGGTCTAATTACCAGGTTTTCATCGATAATATTATTTTCACCTATAAAATTCGAGATGAAGTTATTCTTAGGCTCTTTATAGAGTTCTTCTGGAGTACCAACTTGCTCTATATGTCCTTCATTTATTACGATTACTCGATCAGCAAGCTTAAAGGCATCCTCTTGATCATGAGTAACTATAATCATTGTAACACCAAATTGTTTTTGAATTTTTTTAATCTCTTTTCTCATTACATCCCTAAGATGCACATCTAGGTTCGATAAAGGTTCATCTAGTAACAACAATTTTGGATTCAACACCATACTTCTAGCTATAGCGACGCGTTGCTGTTCTCCTCCAGACAACTCTTTAATCTTTTTCTTTTCATAGCTTGCTAGACCAACTTTTTCTAACATCTCTTTCGCTCTATTTTCCCTCGTATTCTTATCAATTTTCAATAATTTCAGACCATAACTTACATTGTCTATAACATTTTTATGAGTAAATAAACCATAAGATTGGAATACGGTAGCAATTTCTCTTTTTTCAGGTGGTATATTATTAATATTCTCATCAGATAACAATACATCACCTGAAAAATCTGATATGAATCCTCCTATAATATTTAACAACGTAGTTTTCCCACATCCAGAGGGCCCTAGTATACAAATCAACTCTCCCTCTTTTATATCAAAACTAATATTCTTTAGAATTTCTTTATCTTTATACTTTTTTGAGATATTTTTTAAACTTAAGTACATACTCTATCTCCTTCTATTTACTATCAAGTAATACGATATATTTATCACTAAGCATATCATAATTATGTAAAACGCAATAACCGAACCTATATCGTATTTTCCACTTTCTATTACATCAAACATAACTATAGTCGCCACTTTTTGACTAGGATATATTAAAAAAATAATAGACCCAATTGTTGTCATCGTTGCCGTAAAACCATTAATAAAACTTATATAAAAACCTTCATAACTCATAGGAAACACAACATCCTTAATCTCATTGAACCTACTTCCTCCTAAGTCCCTCACTGATTTCAACTGGTCTTCAGACACTTGACTTATAGAGCTATAACCTATTTTTGTGGCAAACGGCATCTGCTTAAACACTAAGTTCAATATTACTATTAATGCTGTTCCTGTTAATTTCAAAGGATATGAGTTAAAAGCTAATACGTAACCTAGCCCAAAGAATGTACCAGGTAGTATATAAGGTAAAGTCGCTACAAAATCAATCATTTTTAAGACTTTAACATTTCTTATGTAAATGTAATATTGAAGAACATGACCTACTACCGAAGAAATCAATCCAGCAATAAGTGAATAAATCACACTTCTTACAAAAACATCAGTTATATAATCAGTAGCATCTATAAAATTCTGCAATGTAAATACTAATTTCCCATATTCCATAGTTGAAAATGCCGAAATAACTATCGCGCTATATAAACTAGCTAACATCAAAACAATAATTACAGTAACTATTAAAGAAATATAGTAAATAATACCCGATTTCTTAATATCAGCCTCTAATACACCAACATTTTTACTACCTAGTGTAGTATTTCTAAAACTCTTAAAGAATATCAAAAATATAAGAAGTGAGGGGATTAGAATAATTAAATTCATTACTACAGCTTTACTAATATTTCCTTCAGCAATAAATGATAAATAACCTTCAGTGGCAAGAACATTATACTTACCTCCTATTATAGCCGGTGTTGCAAAATCAGCCATACTCCTTAAGAATGTCAACAGAATAACTACTTTAATAACAGGTCTCATAAGCGGAAGAAGGATATCGAGTATTATCCTATTCGTATTTGCACCTAAAGACCTAGCTGAGTTAATCACACCTTTATCAATCCCTTTTAAAAACCCAACTAAAAGTAGGACATTTATAGAAATATGCGTCACACTTTGCATACTGACAATTCCGAAGAAACCATAAGGATCATAATTTAATTTCAGCAGATTGTAACTTATTAAACCGCGTCTTCCAAATAAATTAATATACGATAATGAAGTAACAAAAGGTGGTGAAATCATAGAAATCATAAATATAAGAACTATTATCTTCTTGAATTTCGATGTTCCGATAAAATAATAAAGTGAAACAGCAACCGATATAAAGACAGTAACTATAGTAGTTGCTGAGGCTACTTTTACAGTATTTGCTAGTAAATGAGAATAACTAGGAAGATTAGTTAGTAACTCAGAAAACAACTCACCTTTATACCCATAATTAAAAACAGCAACAAACGGATATAGTACAAAAAGTATAAAAGAAGTAATAATGAGTCCTATGACAATACTATCAAATAAATTTATTTTTTTAAACATACTATCTCCTTTAATATTTTTAAAATGGGAGTGACTCAAAAATCGTGATTTCGTAGAAATCAATTTTGTCGAGTCACCCCCACACAGCTTATTAGATATTTAAAAAGCTTTTTGAAGCGAATTTAGATATCAATAAACCACTGCGTCTATGAGTTTTCATGTAAACTATTTTAAAATCTAGTGCTTTTTGGTCAGTCTCAATCCAATTTTATTTATCTCCCACTAATTCTTTCCATTTTTTAAGAATAGCGCTACGTTCATTACCAAATGAAGCTAAATCTTCTTTAAGAAGTCTATCTTTAGGTAATCCTAAATCCGCTCCTTTAGAACCATCGATTACCATTTGAGCTCCATCTTTACCATCAAGCTCAGCAATTAATTGTTGGTTTTCAGGTTTTAAGATAAAGTCTTCAAATGCTTTAGCTATATCAGTAGCTTGAGAATTTTTAAATATTGCTACACCCTCAGGAATCCAAGGAATACCATCTTCAGGATAAACAACTGTTAAATTGTGTTTTTTAGCTGCATCAAATGCTGATTTATCAACAGGAATAATACCAATTCCGAATTCCCCTGCAGCTGTTTTTTCTTGTGGATCTTTACCACGTTTACTGTAGAAATCAACGTTTTTGTTGAATGCAGTCCAGTATTCCCATCCTTTCTCGTTACCTTTTTGTCCTAAAATTCCTGCTACAGCACCGAAGTTAGTACCAGAAATTGCCGGGTTACTCATTATGATAGTACCTTTGTATTTTGGATTAGTTAAATCTGACCATTTTTTAGGAACTTCTAATCCTTTTTCTTTTAAGACTTTTTCATTAACTAAAAATCCAACTACAGTAATACCTTTTGATAGCCAGTAATTTTCACTATCTTTGAATCCTTCTTTGATTTTATCAGATCCTTTAGCTTCATATTGCTCTAAAAGACCATCTTTTTTAGCAGCCATAAAAGCATCAATTCCTCCACCAAACCAAAGATCTGCCATCGGTTTACCTTCTGCTTTTGTTCTTGAGATTACCTCTCCACTTGACATAGATAAAAATTCAACTTTACTATTTGTTTCAGCTGCGAATTTATCAAAAAGTTTTTTGTATTTTTCAGAAGTTGCCACAACATTCATTGTTTTACCACCGAAATCAATTTTACTAGCTTCTTTTTTACTTTCAGTCGCTTGCTTTTGACCACAACCTAATAAAATTAGGGAAATTGATAAAATAATAGTTAATACTTTTAATATTCTTTTCATATTTATTGTATCCTTTCTTTAACTATAAGTTTATACAAAAATTATACTAAGAAATAAAGATACTTTCAACCTGTCCAGGCTCACTTGATTTTTATTATTTTAACATTTTTATATAAACATTCTAATTATCTTTTAAAGTGTTATATAACTATTTTTACAATATTTGTATAATTAGAATAATAAAAATTTTTTATTCTATTCCGTACTTCTCTTTAATTGCATCTGCCACAATCATCCCCGTGAACCAGGCAACCATAAGATTATAACCTCCAATTTCTCCATGTAAATCTAGAATTTCTCCTGCAAAGTATAAATTCTCTATTTTTTTATGACTACATGTCTTCGGACTTACTACTTTAAGATCTACTCCACCTGCTGTAGTAAAGGCATATTCTAATGGCATCGTCTTAACATCAACCAACTCGTAGCGTTTGATTTTCGTTACAAATTTTCTTAACTCTTTTTTACTAACATTTTCTGGGAAATGTTTTTCAATCATGAAGTTATAAAAACTCTTCGGTAATTTCCCTTGTAAGAATTTGTTATCTTCCCATAGCTTCGCAAAAAGTTCTTCCTCATTAAAGTCAGGATAAAAGTCTAGATAAAATTTATCTTCTGGATAACGAGCCACGAATTCTCCCATAGAAATTGATAAAGGTCCACTTAATCCTTTATGTGTGAATAAAAGGTCCCCGCTTCTTTCATTTTTCTTATGGAACATTCTTACATTTTGCAATGCAACCCCAGATAATTCTCTAAAGTCTTCAAAAACTAAGGCTACTTCACTAGGGTATATTTTAGTAATCTTCACACCATGTTTTTTCAGAATTCTATGTAATGAACCATCACTTCCACTCTGAGGATATGTTTTTCCTCCAGCACAAACTACGATATTTTTTCCGTAATACGTATCAACATTTGTTTTTACACCTACTAGTTTGTCATCTTCAAATACTAAATCTTCTACTTTCTCTTTATAGTTAATCTTCGCGTGATCTATTTTAAACGCATTAACAACATCTCTAGACTTCTCGCTCGCTGGATACAATCTTCTATTTTCTTGTTTTAATTTCAAATTATGTTTATCAAAGAACTTCTTAACATTGTATTTATGATATGCACTTCTTAAAAATCTACCATTATGCACTGCCGCGACAAAATCTTCAGCATTGTCGCTACTCATAACATTACAACGACCATTCCCTGTTAAAAGAAGTTTTATTCCTGCACGTCTATTTTGCTCAAGAACTAATACTTTCAAACCACTATCATTAAGTCTATCCGCTATCATAAGCCCTGCACTACCAAGACCTATCACAATCACATCATATTTCATCTTAAATCTCAACTTTCTCTTAATTTAATCAAATATCATCTAAATTATAACATGTAATCAGATACTTTCAAATTTTTCTACGTCGAACTTAATCTCACACCTCATAATTTCAATGAAAATTCAGGGGAATTCCCAACTTAAATTCCAGTTTTTTATTTGAGCTGGAATTTACTTTAGGAAGTAACAGAAAAATTAGTTGCAACTTAAATCCCAATTTTTACTTTGCGCTAGAGTTTACTTTGGGAAGCAACACAATTAAAAATTCTAAAATTTGCTTCCTTCTTATTGGAATTTTTCCTTATTTTGTAATATACTAAAAGGTATGTGTTTAAATGGAATTTTAATTTTATGTTAATATTCTAAATTAGACAATTTTAAAATAAAGGATTTTAAATAATGAGATTGAAAAAAATTAGCATTTTGATTTTACTTCTTGTATTTTTAGTTCCAAACTTCACAAAAGCTGATGATGTCTTTTTAGACAACAACGCAGTAACAAATTTAAGTGATGTTAATGCTCATCTTGTAGTTTCGGAATTAAACACGGGGAAAATCATTTCTAAACGTGGAGAAAATGAAAAAGTATCTGTAGGTAAATTACCAAACTATCTTGCACTTTACCTGCTTACTGATAATTTGAAAAATAAAAAAATAACTTTAGACGAAAAAATTAATATTACAACCAGCGATGACATTCTTTCTAAATACAAAATAGAATCATCAATTACAGTTAAAGATGCAATCTTCCTATTAGAAAATGAAAATTCTAATAGTCTTAATCAAGCTATATTCGCTCACTTTAACATAACTCTTGATAAAGCTAAGGACATATTAGCTTCTATGTCACTAAATGACACAAAATTAGAATCACTAGATAACAACGGGAATAATACTAGTACTGCGAAGAATATCTCTTACATTACTAGTTTAATTCTAAAAAATTATCCTGAGATTACAGAAATTACAAAAAATCCAGAACATACTTTAGCATCTGGAGAAAAAATTAACAATAGTATTGAGTTTAAAGAATCAGATAAGTTTAGAGTTTTAGGTTTAGATTACTCTGACAAAAATAGTGTAACTTACGCGTACAGTGGTAACACTAAATTAATTATCACCGTATTAAACCAAAGCGATGATAAAGCTACTTATTTTGATAAGCTTCAAAAAACTTACGATTACCTATTCTCAAACTACAACTACAAACTTGCCCTTAAAGCAGGAACATATACTATAAACAATGAACGTATTACTTTTAACGAAGATATTTACGACTTATTCTATGAGAAACATTCTATTAAGGATGTAACATATCTTCTTATGAATAAAAAAATACTTTTATTCCAAAAATACGGAACAATATCAGCAAACGAAGGGACAGTTTTCTCTGAATTCACTTCTAATGATAATATAGGAAATTTAGCAAAAATCAAATCAAATTTCATCAATGATGATAACTTTGATAAAAAAAATAATTACGAAAAAACTACTATCGTTATAGATCGTACGAAGTACTTCGCTACAGGTATACTTGCAATATATACACTTGTTTTTGCAGCGCTATACGTTATGAGACAAGTTGTTAGAAAGGATTAAATATGGAGCAAAACAATTTAGTTTTCGAAGTTGAAGGAACTATTTATGAGCTTATCTACAACTTTAAAGACGCATTCCAAAAAGAAACATTTGAAGAAAAACTAGTAGATGTGTTAAAAAATAAACCATATATCGTAGGAGATATTTCTCACGAAAAACTACGACTAACAGGATTTATTTTAACAAAAGATAGCAACAATCCGAAGAATATCAATAATCTTGAAGATTATATATTAGAATACATTAATTTCGGAGCACCTTTCTTCGTCGTTAAAAAACGAAATTCATAATAACAAAACCTAAGATGAGTCGATGTTACTGGCTTGCCCAGAATTTCGGTGCACATTGCATCCTCACCTTAGGTTTTCTTTTATATAAACTTAGCACAAACCGCCTCAGGTACAACTACCTCAGAAGCAACAACAGTTAGCTCTCCTGTTTTCTTATCAACAATATAAACCGTAATTGTTCCACTATTTTCATTTGTCGCAATTGCTAAAGTATTATCTTTTGAAAGGTCAAAATCTCTTGGACCTTGCCCTTCAGTACTAATAGTTTGAAGATGTTTTAAACCTGATTTTGTATTTTCAAAAACAACTATCGCATCTTGACCTCTGTTAGAAACATAGATAAATCTATTATCATTTGAAATTTTTATCGCACTACCTTTATTTTCTAATGAAAAATCCTCAGGTAATGTAGCATAATATGTTGGATTTGTTAAGTTCCCCTCTCCATCATAATCAAAAGCAATTACTTCACTAGTAAGTTCTGTCATGACAAAAGCTTGTTTTTCATCACTACTAAATACTATGTGACGAACTCCACTTCCTTCTTTAGCTTTAAAAGTAGCTACTTTTTCTAAAACTCCTTCGTTAAGCTTATACGATGTAATCTCATCTGTTCCTAAATCACATGAGAAGACATATTTTTCACTTGGAGTAAATCCAGAAAAATGCACATGAGGTTTCTCTTGTCTTTCGTGTACACCACTTCCTTCGTGATGATCTGTTGACAAGAGTTTTACAAGCTCACCATTTTCAACAGCATAACTATCAATCGTACCTAAATGATAGTTCGCTGATAGTAAAGTATTTTTATCCGAATTTAACTCTACGTAACAAGGAGGATTCCCTTCTTGAGCAACTGATGTTAATTCTTTCAAAGTTCCATTTTCTTCAACTTCAAAGCTTGTAACAGCACCTTTTCCATCTACTCTTGATACACTATATAAATATTTATTATCATTAGACAATGCTAAATACGTTGGATTATCAACTTTTGCTACATTTCTAACTACTAGTACTTTCCCTTCTTCAGATAACTCAACTAAGTATATTCCTTCGCTAGTTGCTTTGGTATATGTTCCAATATATGCTCTTACCATTATTTTTCCTCCTACTTTTTCTAAACTTATTATAACATTTTCCAAAAAAATTTTATAAAATTTTCTCTCACCTATAATTCGTATAAATCAAAATTATCATTTTTTTCGAAAAGCTAAAATCTTATTTCACGAATTTTTTATCCTTTTCATAAACTTAAAATTCGTTTTTAGCTATTTTTTCGTTGAAATATCAATATTCCGTCAAAAAAATCCACGAAATTTCTAACATTTAAGATTTTACATATCTTCAACTTCTTGATATAATAATTTATATTAATAAAAGTATATTTTAGGAGGAAAAACGTGAAACACGAATTTATATTAGTTCTTGACTTCGGTAGTCAATATAACCAACTTATCACTCGTCGTGTACGTGAACTTGGTGTTTATTCTGAGCTACATGACAATGAAATTTCTATTGAAGAAATTAAAAAAATGAACCCTAAAGGGATTATCCTTTCAGGTGGACCTAACTCAGTATATGAAGAAAACTCTCTTACAATTGATGACGAGATTTTCAACCTAGGTATTCCTGTATTAGGAATTTGTTACGGAATGCAACTTATGCAACACAAACTAGGAGGAAAAGTAGAATCTGCAACTAGTAGAGAATACGGAACTCACAATGTTGATGTAGTTTCAGGAGCTAAATTATTCGAGGGTACTCCTACAACTCAACAAGTACTAATGAGTCACTCTGATAAAGTTGTTGAACTTGCTGAAGGATTCAAAGTTGTAGCGACAAGTGATAACTGTCCAATCGCTGCTGCTGAAAACGTAGAAAAAGACTTTTACTGCTTCCAATTCCACCCAGAAGTACGTCACTCAGAATACGGTTATGACTTAATTAAAAACTTCATCCGTAATGTATGTAAATGCACTGAAAACTGGACTATCCAAAACTTCATCGATGAAAAAATTGAAGAAATTCGTGCAGAAGTTGGAGATCAAAAAGTTCTTTGTGCATTATCTGGTGGTGTAGATTCATCAGTTGTTGCAGCCTTACTAGATAAAGCAATCGGGGATCAACTAATCTGTATGTTTATCGACCACGGTCTACTTCGTAAAGGTGAAGCTGAAGCTGTAATGAATACGTTCAGTAAAGAAATCGAAGGTGGATTCAACATGAATCTAATCAAAGTCGATGCCAAAGATAGATTCCTTGGAAAACTTAAAGGTGTGAGTGATCCAGAACAAAAACGTAAAATCATCGGTAATGAATTCGTATATGTATTTGACGAAGAATGTGCTAAACTTCACGACGTACCGTTCTTAGCTCAAGGTACTCTTTACACTGACGTTATCGAATCAGGAACTAAGAATGCACAAACAATCAAATCACACCACAACGTAGGTGGATTACCAGAAGACATGCGTTTTTCTCTAATCGAGCCACTTAACACTTTATTCAAAGATGAGGTTCGTGCATTAGGTGAGGCTCTTGGTCTTCCACACGAAATCGTTTGGCGTCAACCATTCCCAGGACCGGGACTTGGTATCCGTGTTCTTGGAGAAGTAACAGAAGAAAAACTTCAAATCGTTCGTGATAGTGACTTCATCTTACGTGATGTTATCGCTAAACGTGGATTAGAAGGGGAAATCTGGCAATACTTCACATGTCTTCCAGATATTCGCTCAGTAGGAGTTATGGGAGATGTTCGTACATATGATTACACAGTTGCAGTTCGTGCCGTAACAAGTATCGACGGTATGACAGCAAGCTGGGCTCATATTCCATTTGAAGTACTTGAAGAAATCTCAGCTCGTATCGTAAACGAAGTTGCTCACGTTAACCGCGTAGTCTACGATATTACAAGTAAGCCTCCGGCAACGATTGAATGGGAATAGATTACAAATATAATTTGAATGGAGAATCCTAATTTAACTGCGTTTTTAGTTGTTATAAATGTTACAAATCTATTTAATTCAATTAGGTTCCCCACCAAAAACCCCACCAAAAATTATTGGCGGGGTCTTTTTATTAAATTCATTTCATATATAACTACTTATCTTTCTTATATAGGACCTCTAAATCACTTGACCATAATTCATCCATACCTGTACTATATGGATTTCCGTCTTTAGAACGTGAATCATGATTCTTTTTAGTTTTTTTATATCTTATAATTACTTTTATACCTTTAAGATTTGCTCTTTCTAAAGCACATTCTAACATCTTCTTAATTTTTTCAGATGAATAACACTCTGCCGATTTAACTTCAGCTACATTGTCAACACATTCCACCATTATGCACTTAAGATTTTCTTTAGTTATTTTTATAAAATCACAATCTCTTACTGTTGTATGATGTTTAAACCTAGTGTGAAAACGATAGCCTCCATCTTCTCCTTCTATATATTTTATCATCTGATTTTCAATTTCAGATAAAGAAGAAAAATACAGAGGTTCTTGGGAATCCTCAATCGGATTATATCTTGTTATTTTTATCTCTCTTTCAGAATTTAAAATTTTATGTGCTTTAAAAACAAAAGTAATCGGTCCATAATAACAAATTACTTTACTACCTATATCACTATTATCAAAGAATATATCATTAAAGATATCTCTTTGTTTATCTCCTTCATCTGATTTTTGATAAGTCTGTAGCAAGCCAGTATCTTCCCCATATTTTCTTGAGAATAATTTCTTACTTGTAATAAATCCTAAAGAGGTTATCACGCTATTAGCATGATATAAATATACTTTTCCTTTTTCTTTTCGTTTTTCTTTTTCTATATCATTCTTTAAAAGTAATAAGTAAATAGCATTAAAAACTTTATTCAAGTTGTTTATGGTATGTTCATCTAAAGATTCTTTATCTTCACTCAATATATCTACATATTCAGAAATAAATTCTCTGGCCTTATTGTTCTCTGAATAATTATCTTTCCGCGGTCTGAGAACACCAAATACTTGTCGATTTTCTACTATTATATTTATCATCTCAATAATTTCAGATGTATTTAATTTTTTATCACTTTCTTTAAAATTAATAATTACATCTAAAGTTTTTTTGAAACTATTGCTATTTCTCAAATCTTCTAAAAATTCTTTATTTTCATTCATAAACTATCTCTCCTTTTTTTCTTTTATATAATTATAATATTATATAATCAATAAACAATTACTTTCTATATAATTTTATTTTGCAAATAACTTTATTTAAATAAAATTTAACCACTAATTTAGTTTATCAAAATCTTTGATTTCTTATTTCATCTATGCTAAAATATAAATATAAAAAGAGAGAGCCGTTTTAAAGACGGTGGCTCTGGTTTAGTTATTACATAACCATCTTACCTTGCCAAAGTATAAAGATGGTTATTTTTTATTGTCTTTTTTTAACGCTACAATACATGCACTAACTACTGAAACAATCAATAGATTTATTCCAATAATCGTCTGTACAATTTCGTAAGCTGACAACTTGCTACTCCTTTCTTCAAGATTTTAGTGTATGCGAGCATAGCACCATCCCCTTTCATATTGAAGTAGCCACCATCTTTATCGGAAGTTTTACACTCCCTAACTTCTCTCTCCAGCTCTGATTATATCAAATTAAACTGAGATAATCAACTATTTACGGATACGCTTTACAGCTAGTATTTCAAAGAAAAACTATGGCTTATATCTACAAAAGACTAACCTTTTGGTTAGTCTTTTGTTAGTCTTTTGTTTTGTCTTATGGGCGTTCTGTACGAACTTCTCCAGTTTTAGAGTTTACCCATACAGTATAAGTTTCTTGTTTTTGAACTTTACGAACTTTAGTTACAGGTACAACTTTTGTACCAACTTTAACTTTCTTAGTTTCACGGACTTTTCTGTATTCATGACTTTGAGGTTGTGTGTTCCTATCTCCTAAAGCTAGTAACATATCGTCAATTTGAGACGCTGTGTAATCATCACTCCAACCAACTACTTTTAGCAGTTTACCGTTTTGATCAACGATATCTAACCAGTAGTCAAACAGTTGTTTAGTTTCGAACACATCTTCAGTTGTATTTTCTGTATATTCTTCATCTACAGTTACTGTACGAGTACGTGTTTCTTCTTTCCAATTTCCATTATCTTCTTTTGGAGTAGAAGGAACTGTTGGTTCACTTGTGCGAACTTCTCCAGTTTTAGAGTTTACCCATACAGTGTAAGTTTCTTGTTTTTGAACTTTACGAACTTTAGTTACAGGTACAGTTTTTGTACCAACTTTAACTTTTTTAGTTTCACGAACTTTACGTACGAAGATTGTTTTAGGGTCTTTTACAGTAGATGGTACAGCTAGTAATTCATCATCGATTTGTGATTGAGTTAAATCACTATACCAACCAAGGTGTTTAATTAGTGTACCTTGACCGTCAACTAAGTCGATAAAGTCGTCGAATAGTTGTTTAGTTTCGTAAACATCTTC
Source organism: uncultured Gemella sp. (assembly GCF_963519265.1). Taxonomy (GTDB): domain Bacteria; phylum Bacillota; class Bacilli; order Staphylococcales; family Gemellaceae; genus Gemella. The sequence continues at coordinate 23,791 of NZ_CAUQNQ010000002.1, forward strand.
AGTTGTGTTTTCTGTATATTCTTCATCTACAGTTACTGTACGTGTACGAGTTTCTTCTTTCCAAGTTCCATTATCTGTTGGATTAGATGGAATAGTAGGTTCATCTTTTGGTTGAGTACCTACTGGAGTAGTTGGTTTATCAACTGGTTTTGTTGGTTCTGTTGGTTTTGTAGTACCTACGGGTTTAACAGGCTCAGATGGTTTAGTTACATCTACAGGTTTTGTTGGTTCAGTTGGTTTAACTGTGTCAACTGGTTGAGTAGGTGTAACAGGTTTAGTTGTATCAACTGGTTTTACCGGTTTAACGCTGTCAGTTGGTTTAGTAGGAACTACTGGTGTATCAGGTTCAATTGCTAATACTTTCTTAGTTTCATATTCAAAACTTACAGAACCTTTGATAGCGTGAGATTTCACAGTTTTAGCGAATTCCACACGGTCGCTAACAACAGCTGTATTTGGTAATGTTTTTACTGTTTTAACAGCTGGTGCTTGTGTTCCAAAGCTTACTTGAATGTCTTTCACTTGTCCTTTAGTTAAGTTACCAAAGTTAACAGTTTTAGCTTGAGTTCCGTCAACTGTATATGTTGTTTTAACTTTTTGAACATCTTCATGAGCAGTAACACGGATTACAGCACCTTGTTCATTTTCTAATACAACAGCACTTACTTTACCAGTCTCTTGTTTAGGTTCAGTAGTTACTTTTACATCATTTTCAGCTTTAACGTTTTGATTGACACTAGCTGTTGTTACTGTAGTTAATGCAGCCGCTGCTAGTAGATAAGATACGGCTTTTTTCGATTTTTCCATAATATCCTCCAAATTTCTATAATTTGTCTTCCTATGAAAATAGGAAAAAATTTAATTTATATAATTTAATTAAGACCATTATATCAAAAAAAAAAAAAACGCAAGCTTTTTTTTACATAAAAATAATAAGATTATTATGAATTATTTTAGGTGGTTTTAGAAATGATAACTAACTATTTTCTGTAAGCACAAAAAGCACTTTTCTAAATTTTTTAGAATAGTGCTTTTCTTTATATCTTTAAAGCTAACATTAATGAAATTATTGTTAGCTTAATATTGTATTTTATCTATTGTATAACTAAATTTCTCCCTCTTTATTCAGCTTATCTAAAATTTGATTTCTTTTTCTATAAGTATATTTTAGAAAGTCTATATACATTTCTCCTGCTTCGATTATTTTACGCTGAAAATTAAGGTCTGCTTCTAAAATCTCATCTTTACTATAAGCAGAATATACTGTATCATATACTAACTCTCGTTCTATTAAAGAATCTAATTTAGATATATCTTTTTTCACGATTGAGTACACTCTGAATCCTATAGATTCTTCTGTTGGTATTTTATGATTTTTAACTATGTCTAGAAAAATCTCAACAATATTATCAGTATCGAACTGATTTTTAAATGTGATACCTTTGTCAATATACACATTCTTTCCATTTTCTTTTGTTCGCACTATATTAGCAGAATCAAGAAATTTTATAAATTTTTCTAAGAATTCATCTTTTATATTTTCAAGTAACTCTTTTTCTGCTAAATATCTGGAAACAGGTATATCCTCAGATTCTAATTCTTCTATATTAATACCTATAAGCGGAGCATTAATTTCATTCACTATTTCCTTATATGCTTTAGTCTCTGCAAAATATATATCATCTATTAATGTATCATCTAGTATTTCCTGCTGTTCTTCTGTCAGATTTTTACATATACATTTCATTAAATCGTAAATATATTCTGAGATTTCTTCATTATCTCCCCAGTAAAGCATTCTACTAACCCTTTTTCGCTCTGATTCTGATAATCCTTGCCCATATAGACTTTCTAATATTTTATTAGTAGATGTTTCAGTTAATAAATATGGATTTCTCTTTGTTCGCTCCCCTCTTACAATCCATGTTATAAGGGTGGCGTTATCCTCATAGACTTTAAAAGAATTCAAATTCTTTTTCTTAATAAGTTTTCCTATCCTATTTGATGCCTTCTCACAAAAGAAATCTTGCAAAGCTATCTCCATAATTCTTCACTCCTCGATTTTAGTATTTTGTTATTTAATATTTTAACATAATATGTTTTTTTACACAAGTGAAATGTAATATATTATTTGCAGATAAGATAACTACAATGTCATTTAAATGCTATTAGTATAAGACTATATAGATAAAAGAAAGAATAAAAGATAATTTAAGGTCCGTGTATTTGCTCATTAAAATTATACCTCTAATACCTTAGCAATACATAACATATTGGATTATAATAATATGTAAGGAGGTAACCTAGTGTTATTCAAATAACACTCATGATAATATCAAGCAATAGAAAGGAGTTGAAAATAAATGCTTAATTATAATCTTGAACGTTTTCAAGCACATATACTAGCTAATTATGGGAATGTTGCTTATCAAAGAATTTCAAAAGATACATATTTTAAAACTGTTCCTAACGAACTCTATGAAATATGGTATTCACCATACAAATTTTCCTTTAGGAGTTTTAAAGATGTTAAGGATTTGCCTTATTTGAAAGGGGAAGCACTTATAATATATTACTATAATATTATTATGACACATATACAACTAAAAATAATATTTAATAAATTGAAAGGAGGGCTTAGCAATGGCTAAACCTAATTGGAATAAAACACTATCAGAGGTTTTAAAACACCCTACTATCGAGGTGCTATTAACAAGTAAGAATACAGGAAAAGAGTATACAGCTGATATAGTTCGACAGCTCCCTGTGGTTTCAACAGGAGTAATGGATGAAGTTGAAGGTGGATTCAAGTATTCAATAGTAGATACAAAAAATAATCTAGAATACACCATTAAAGCCCCTCAAAAATTAGATGTTAAGTTTGGTACAATTCTAGTATTTAGAAATGTACGTGGAGGAGCTACTTCTACTGGAAGTGGTTGGTACTCTGCGGAATCTGTCGAAGTAGCTCAACGAAATGAATAAGTATCGCAGAATTATTAGAAAGCGAGATAGTAAATATCAAAACCATCAGATTTTATCGGTGGTTTTGATAATAACTATCTGCCTTTCATTGTTACTTACATTTATAGTATATAGCTTCTTTAAAAAGTACTTAATTCACAATTTTATTTTATCTATAAGTCTATTATCATTAATTATTTTCTTCTTAGTGGTTTCACTTAAAAACAGAGAACAAGTTTCTGTCTTAAAGATAGATAAAATGAGTAAAAAAGCAAATAAATTAGCTAATAGAATAAACAAATTATTTAACGATAAAACAATCACCGATGTACTAAAACTTAGTAATTCTACTAGATATGGCGAAGAAATGCCAGAAATATACGTATTTCTTGATAGTTCTTTAAAAGAAGGTTTTATAGCTATAGAAAATATTTCAAATTTTGACAGGGCGGACCGTGATAAATTTGAACAAAAGATATCTGGAGTATTATCTGGGAAATATCAAAAATATTCTGTTGTAAGCTCTGAGTTGACACTTGATGATAGTTTTATATTATTTTACTTTGAAGATACTATAACATCAGAGAGATTAATTATTAATAATACTGGTGATATAAAAGAGAATATCTCTGAATGTGAACACCATATTAGACTGGCTAAAAATCTTGTGTGGCAATCCAATATTACTGCTCATTTGTCAATAATAGCACGCACACGTGCAGGTAAGTCAGTTCTTGCTGGTGAATATATGGCTAAATTAATGCTCTTACAAAACTGGATTGTTGAATATAACTCAGCAAAATACGATAGATACGTCAAAGAATTCAACGGGAAAAGTGACCCTATTGAAATTGTTGAACGTGCTGAATATTGGTGTTCTGTCATGGATAATAGACTACAAGAAATCAATAATGCTGGGAAGGATAAATACCTAGATATGAAAGATATGCCTAATATAGCCATTTTCTTTGATGAACTTGGTAATTTAAACGCTTCTCTTGAATCGCTTGATAAAACAGATAAAACACTAAAAATTACATCCAGATGGATAACAGCAATTAACAGACTTTCAGCTACAGGAGCAAGTGCAGGGATACATATAATTGCAATATCTCAATTTGCCACTAAAGAAGGATTTTTACCATCCTTAGCTAGAGTAAACTGTTCTGATGCTGTAATTATGCTTGGTGGAGCTGCTGATTCTCCAACAGAGAGACAATATCTAATGAGTGGATTCGCAGACCTACCTAAACGAAGTTACAAAAAAGGGCAAGGAATTGCCCGAATACAAGGATCAGGAAGAAAATGGGAAACACCCCATTTTTACGAAACCCCTTACTTTAAAAAAATATAAATTCAGGAGGCATAACAAATGCGCAAAATTAAACAATTTAACATTGTACTTAACGATAAAATATTAAGAGAATATGCACGATTATACGATGAATCACTTCGTGCACTTACGCGAGAAGAGGATTATAACAATGATAAAATCAGTGAAATAGAAGAATGGATATTTAATGAATATTTATTCCTTGTGGATATTGCCAAAAGTACGTTTGATGTGGAATTATTATCTAATGCTTTTATTAACTTATATATTTCTTCAGAAAGATTTTACGATGAAATTATGGAATATTTCTATGATACAAGGAGTTTGGAAGAGAAGCAAATTCAAATGTCCGAATTTGAACATCGTTTCAAAATCAAATATAATTTTGCGAAATCATTAATGGATAGCTATGAATGTTACGACACTTTCTTCGCATAATTTACTATTTTAAAATTATGAAGTTAATAATTAATTAATTCCTAACGCCTGCGTGGAACAGGGCTTGTCAATGTTCCACGCAGTAAAAAAACAATAAAATCAATGCTTTAAGTCGATTTTCAAAAAAATAAAATCAAGAAAAATCAAGAGAATAATTAAAAGAATAATTAAAAATCGATTTTAAATATTCTCAGAATAGGAGATAATCCATGATAAAAAAAGAAGCAATTTTAAAAACAATAATGCTAGTTCAACAGTTAGACCCTGCTTATTGGGATTTATGGGAAAATAAGGACTCAATAACTACAGCAAATAATGGTGATTTAAGACCACTTTTAGATGAAATCATTTCAAAATTAAAAAGTAATGATATTATACCATCTGAAGTATATTCCATACTTCATGATGAAGACTTATACGAAGATAACAGTACACTTAAACCAAAACATATACATATACTATTTAAATTTGAAAAAGGTGCAACGCTTAACAATATAGCATTAGCTATTGGTATAAATCCACAATATTTAGAAAAGCTTAAATCTGGAAGGTATGGTTACGATAATTGCTTGGCATACTTGATTCACGCTAAAGATGAAAATAAACATCAATATAAACCAGAAGAAGTATTAACTATTCTTGGTGAAAACTATATGGATATATACAAAAAAAGAATTAATACTTGGTTTAAAGGAAGAGCAACGAAAACAGCTAAAGAAACAAATTTAAGTGTTGACTGGCTTATCTCTAAAATTGCAAATGGTGAGATAAATAAAGAAAAAATCTTGCTTACCAATGAATACTATACTATATATTTACATCATAAGAGAAAGGTTAATGAGGCGATAGACACATACAACGAAAAGAAAACTATAAAGACTATTAATGACTTAGAAGATGGACAATTTAAAAAGACTATTATTTATATACAAGGTCATAGTGGTATTGGTAAAACTAGATTTGCAAAAGAGTTAATAAAAACAATTAAACATCTTGCATTACACTATTCTGGAGAAATCTGGGAACACTGCATTACAGCATCAACTAACGCATTTGATGAGTTTAACTCACAAGAAATATTATTGCTTGATGACATACGAGGTAGTAGTATGAATGTTTCAAATTGGCTTAAACTCTTGGACCCTTTCTCTATTTCACCCATTTCTGCACGCTATCATAATAAGCAGGGAATTTCTAAAGTTATCATCTTAACAGCACCTCATGCTCCTGGTAAGTTCTTTTACGAAGCTGAAGATTCGGCGGGTGAAGATTCTGACCAATTTTATAGAAGAATAGATTTACAAATAGAAGTTACTAACAAATTCCTATTATCTACCCCATATAAACGAGTAATTCCAAAAGAAGAACGGAAAGGAACATGGTATAGAAAAAATACAGAGTATCTATATATTTTCTCAAATCCAAAATCATACAAGAAAGATGAGCTAAAAAAAATAATAATTAAAAAAATTATAAGAAATATGCATTGGACAAAAAAAGATTATCCTTCCGCCGACCAAAGCAAAAAAGGATAACCAAAAGATTAAATAGCAATATTACTATCTATTGCTATTATCTCAAATTTAAAAATAAATAGCAAGGAGTTTATTATTATGACAATGATAAATAGGACAATTAGTAAAAATGAACTAATGAAATTAGGATACAAACAACATACTTCAGTATCAATAATTAGACAAGCAAAGCAAATTATGGTAAAACAAGGGTATGCATTTTATAACAACAAAAGATTAGGTCGAGTACCTATTTCAGTAGTTGAAGAAATATTAGGGATTACCCTTCAAGTTAATTATGATACTTCGGAGGAAACTTCTAATGGCACAAATTAAAACTAAATATGCAGGTATATATATAGATGATAAAGGTAACTTCTTTTATCAAACAGAGCTTGGAATTGATAAAATGACAGGTAAAAGAATACGTAAAAAAGGTAGAAAAGATAAAAACGGTAAAAAGTTTTCATCTGCAAATGAAGCAAATAGAGAGCTTATACGTATTAAAAACGAATATATGGAAAATCGAGGATATTCTAATTATAGAATGACCTATAAACAATATATGAACAACATCTATATTCCTTATTATAAAACTACAGTTAGTAAGCATACATTTTCTATTAGAAGAAAAATTCTTGAAACTATTCGAGATAGATTTTCTAATACTATGCTACGTTCCATTTCACTGGAACAAGTACAAAATTATAGAATGTGGCTTCTTTCAGATGAGGAAGATGGTGGAGCTGGATTTTCACAAAGTTATGCAAGTTTAATATTTGGAACTTTTAGAAAATCATTAGATTTTGCATTAACAATGGGATATGTAGAACAAAATATATCAAAGCGTGTAGAAGCAATACCTAAAGGGAAAGCTACTGTCCCATACTGGACAAAATCAGAATTTGAAGCTGTAATATCTAAAATATATATAGGAAATACTTATGAGCATTTGAACTTTATTATGTTATGGATTTATTTCATGACGGGTATTAGAGTTAATGAAGGCTGTGCCTTAAGGTGGAATGATGTAGATTTTAAAAATAAAAAGTTACGTATTCACAATATGCTAATAATACAATCTAAAGAGGATTGGACAATAAACCCCTATACCAAAACTAAAAATGGTAGACGAACTATAAGTCTAGACTCGGACACGATTTCAATTTTAAAAAAATGGAAGAAAACTCAAAAAACAATTGGTTTAGGTAATGAAGATGATTTTATTTTCTCTTACGATGGTTTACCTATGATTAAATCTACCATATCAAGAATAATTGCTAGATATTCTAAACTAGCTGGAGTCAAAAAAATTCAAGCTAAAGGATTAAGACATAGTCACGCTAGTTATCTCATAAATGAATTTAATATATCTATACTAATACTATGTAAAAGACTTGGTCACTCATCGCCAGAAATAACGTTAAAACACTATTCACATTTGTGGACTGGTGCAGATGAACATATCGCACTAGAAATGGAAGGAAATATAGTATATAATAGACCTAAGAAAAGCCTTATAAATTTTAACGGTAATCAAGTATTAAAATCAATTTAAGGCAACCCCACCAATTACCCCACCAAAACTAGCTTTTTTATCTTTAAAAGTTGATATACGGGGGCTCACGGGTAAGAATCTACTATTGAATGGGAATAATATACTAAGGTAACTTAAACCGAGAAACCTTATTTTAACAGCATTTATAAGGTTATATGTAGACTAAAAACAATAAAAAACACTTTGGATTGTCTCCAAAGTGTCTCCAAAACCACTATTAATATTTATAGTGGTTTTTATAATTCTCATTAATAAATCTCAAATTTAAATCTCAATTAAACTAGTAAATAAAAATATTTCATCTTAACATTTAATAAATTATACTTACGTATTATTAAAGTTTCTTTCTTATATTTATAGTTAAACATAGGATACGTAAATACCTTATCAATTACAAGTTTACACTTACAAATATCTTATTTAGTTACATATATACTTGAATCCCCACTGACTTTGTAATCTTTAATAATTACACCTATATCAAAACTTAAATTTCCTAATCAATAATTTATTTAAAATTACATAATACTATTAACTTTTTTTCTTCTATCTATAGTATCACTTTTACATTTCAAAATTCAACATACTATTTTTCTTATAAAACTCTCATATTTATTCTATTACTTATATCACTTTTCTGAAAGAATAGTGATTGCTAAAACTTGTAGTTTTACCATTAATGGAATTATTGGTAAAACCTCACATCTGTAATCACATCAACTCCATTAGCCTGAAACACCAACTCCCCAGTCTTCGTTTCCACCTGACATACCCCATCGTGATTCTTAGCAGCTAATACCGTATGTGTTGGTGTTACTAAAGAAGTTAAACCTACACCTGTACCTACTAAACTTAAAGCTAACGAATAGTTCATAACTTTACTTAATTTATTTCTATTCTTATTCATTAACAACTTTCCCCTTTATACAAAAGTATTTTATTTATTTCTTCTAGTTTAGCAAATATTTATTTTAAAATTACTTTAACTCTCCTAACCCATAAATAAAAACTCTCCACAATAAGCGAAGAGCTCTTATTTAATTTCAATATACCTCGTTATTGGACGCTTACGATTTTTTTAATCACTTCTTGCCATTAAGGCAAAACAATTCTTTATTTAAATAACGTATATTCTTTTATAAAATTCTCCATGTACTCCCAATCAGGTTCATAATATTTATTTACTAATATAGCTGGCAAAAGAATATTTGTATTCTTCAATGATTCCATCTTAAACGCTCTTCCATATGAGTATTTATATCTTTCCTTATCAAGAATTGTTTTTAAGAACAAAGCGTTATATTTATTTAATTTTTTACTTCTACAAACAATTATATGATCTCCAGTAGCAAAATCGTCTTCCTGATAAAATATTGTAGCTGTTGTATCACCAATTATTATAGAATTACCTGCTTCTTTCTTTATAATACTATTATTCGACACATAACAATCAACCCCATTATTCTTTTCAGTTCTTGTAACAAAATTTATATTCTCCTCATTTTTAAAATTGCTAGTCTCAATCTTTTGTTTAATATGAGCCTTTCCCTTATAAATCTCATCAAAAACTTCATCTAAACAAAAATATTTCCACCCTGTAGTATCTATTATTTTTTTAGAATTTTTACTTATAAAAGGACTTTTAAGATTAGAAAGAAGTTCTCTTTGATCTTTTTCTATTTCTTTCATATAGTTTTCCATAAAAATCAAATCAGGCTCCAATTCCCCATTCACCTCTGTTGTTGGAAGTTTTATAATAAGTTCAGGAAGTTTGTTCGTAGCATTTCTACCATAAGAAAATCTGAAAGATTCATAATTTATAATGGTAGATAGAAATAATAAAACATATTTGTTGCTTTTATACTTCTCTTTCAATTCTAATGCTTTAACTCTAGTTCCTATATAAAAATCAGACGGCTGTACGTATGATATAAATATACCTCTATCTGATAAACTCAATGTTTTATCCTTATCAAATAGTTTTCTATCTCCTATAGTGTCTACATAAGCTCCAAATCCATTATTTTTCCCACCATGGGATATTACCAACTTATCCCCTATCTCAATATCTCTTAATATCAAATCTCCACCTGTATAGATGTCAAATAATTCTTCTATTCTAAACTCATTCCATTTTCCTATATCTATATTACTCATCTATATCCTCCGTAAAATATGAATGTATTAAATTTAACATATCAAAATCATTTATTTCTTCTGTTACAATATCTAAGTCCTTTTTCATGGAAAATAATAAATAATCTTTTACAGTCTTATCAAAATCTGATTTTGATAATCCACTATAGTCAGTTTTTGAATAAGCATAAATATTCCATTCAGATTTTGGGGTGATTTTTGTTTTTAAGCTTTTAATTCCATCATCATAGTTATTAGAATGTAATGCTTCTAATAACTCGTTTTCAATACCATTCCAATTTCTAAATAAATCTGTTCTACCTTTATTTTTTGTTAAAACAAAGCCATCATCGTCCAAATCATAAAAAGCAATTTCTTTTTTATAATCATGTGGTAAATTTGTCTCGAAAACAGCAATAGCTGTATACGTTCCTGCATTTGGTTGAAATAAATCCTTTGGCATATTAATAACAAATTTAAGTGTGTGTTTTTTTAAAATATTCTCTCTAATGATGTCATCTTTAGAGTAGGCTGAATAAGGTGCAATAATCACACCATATCGCGAACAGTTATCAAGCATTTTTGTTAAAAATGTTATTTCTTTCGGTGTAGGGTCTTCTTTGTTTTCCTTACCTGAATATGGAGGGTTTATAAATCCAATAGTCGGCTTTACTTCTTTTAAAATTCTATCTACATTAGAATCCCTAATTGAATCATAGTTATATATATTTGATTTCCCATCTCCCCTAAAAAGCATATTTGATAAAGCACAAATATACATAGTAGGGTTTAATTCAAAACCAAATAGTTGATTTTCTTTAACATTATTGATGGCTTCAACTTTATCAGACCTATCACTATTTTGAATTAAAGAAATTAACTTGTTCATCCCAGCTATAAGAAAAGCACCTGTTCCACAACATAAATCTAATATCACATCGTCCGCTTTCATAGGAATTAATTTTGTAAATAGCGTTGTTATATGCCGTGGAGTTAAAACAATACCCTTTTTTACATTTGACACACCCGCATATCTTAAAAACTCCTCGTAAAATTTACCCATAATATCATAATTTGAACTTGTTGAAAAATGGTTATTAAATAAAGGAATTATACTTTTTTCAAGGATTTTCAAAATAGTTTTGAGTATATCACTATTTTGCATAGTTGGGTCATTTGCAATAGATTTTAATTCTGCGTCTAAAACTTCTATTTTTTGGTTTGGGATATTCTCACCCTCTAAAATATCCTTAACCTTTGGATATAAATTAGTTAATATATCCTTTCCTGACATATTTTTATAATTATCTATAAATGTATTCGTATAATCTTTAGGCTTAAATAAAGAAATCATCAAAGCTGACAATAAAATCGGTCTCTTCTGTGAATCTATATTTCTCAAAAGATTGTTTATCGTTTTACTGGCACTACTAACTGTCTTTATTGCTTCTTCTTCATCAAATGTATTGAATATTGCTAAAAAATCTTCTTCTGAAAGGAAATTAGTTACCTGTTTTAATTCCTCAATTTTCATATTTCTTATAATAAAGCAAGAAAAACCATGCCCATATGAATCATCTAAATCTCCACTTACCGCTATCCCTAATATTTTATAATTTTCAAAATCTTTTTTGTTGAAAAAACTCAAATACCATTTAATACCAGCTACAGCTCCCTTATTGATATCATCAATATTGTGGTCTAACATTCTTGGTTTTTCTTCAACTAAAATCAATAGCTTTTCACTTTTATTAAAATAAATCCTATCAGGATAACCCTCATTCCCTTTTTGGTTTTTTGATGCTTTAGAAAGAGCGTTTATTATTTCTTCATCTAGTTTTGAGTAGGTTTTACTGTCATCCCAATCTGCTACAGAATAACCTAAACTTTGTAGTTTTTTAGTTACACTTGGTGTAACAATCTTATCTTTTCTTGCCATTTTAATTATTATCTCCTTATTCTTTATGATCTCTACAACATCTTCAATTTTACAATCCATTGCTACACTGATTTTCTCTATCAAGTCGAGGTTTACATAAGCGTTTTTGCTCATCCTTGAAACTACGTTACTTGTTATATTGCAGCCTTTTTCAAATCTTCTTTATTCATTTCTTTTTCAACTAACAAATGCCATAAAGCTTTATAACTAATAGCCATTTTATTGTCTACTTGTCTTATTAAATTATAGCATAAACCAGTGTAAAAATCATCTGCTGTAATTTAATACTTGTGTTTGCGTTAGTAATTCTTTAGATAGTTATAAATGTTAGATTAAAAGTATACTAAATTTTAAGATAAAAATGCGCTAATAGGTTCTATTAGTGCATATAAAAAGAAAGAACTATATTTGCGTAAACCTAAAATAAACAAAAAGGTAACTTACATAAGTAAAAAGGTTTATAGACTTATTATCTATAAACCTTTCTAATATTATATTTTATTAGTAATTAACGAGCTTTTTGACCGTCATTATATACCGCGTCAATATCGTATAAAAAGATGTTATATCCTTTAGTACCATCTGGTTTTGTTACTGAGTAACCTGAATATCCGTGTGGAGTGTTTTTCTCAGCATAGTCAAATGACATTGTACCATCCATGATTTTATCATCTATAGTATCTAAACCACGTCTAAAAACTGGGTCTAATACATCATCATTATCAAATACCCCAAGGTCACCATCTACTTTATAATCCCCTGTGATTTTACCAAATGTGAATCCCCACTCTTTAAGTTGCGCACGAGACCACTTAACATTAGCTGGCATACCAGCCTCAAGACCTGTATCTGCTGGAGTTACCACCGGAGCAACTGGTTGCGTAGGTTCTGCTGGAGTTACCGCTGGTGTAACTGGTTTAGCAGGTTCTACTGGTTTAGCAGGCTCTACTGGTTTTGTAGGCTCTGTTGGAGTTACTACAGGTTTAGTAGGTTCTGCTGGAGTTACTACTGGAGCAATTGGTTTAGCTGGTTTTTCTGGAGTTACTACAGGCTCATCTGGAGTATCAGGAATAACCGGTTGAAGTGGTTTAGCAGGTTCTACTGGTTTTGTAGGTTCTGCTGGAGTTACCACAGGAACTACTGGTTTAGTAGGTTCTGTTGGAGTTACTACTGGAGCAACTGGTCTACCAGGTTTCTCTGGAGTTACTACAGGTTCATCTGGAGTATCAGGAATAACCGTCTGAATTGGTTTAGCAGGTTCTACTGGTTTTGTAGGTTCTGCTGGTGTTACTACTGGGTTAGTTGGTTCTGTTGGATTTGATGGAGTAGTTACCACAGGAGCAACTGGTTTAGTAGGTTCAGTTGGCACTGTTGGTGTTACCACTGGTTTAGTAGGTGTAGTCGGCACTGTTGGTGTTACCACTGGCTTAGTTGGTGTTACTGTTGGTGCAGTATCTCCATTATCATATTCAAAGCTTACGCTACCTTTAATTTTATGTCCTCTTACCTCTTTATTAAAATCTACTCTATCACTTACAGCAGTAGTTTTAGGTAAAGATTTAAGTTTATTTGAATCTTCTTCAAAATTAACTTGAATTTCTCTTACTTCTCCTGCTTTTAAATCCCCAAAAGAAACAACCTTACTACCTGCAGTATCTACTGAATAAGTTGTTTTAACATTTTGAACATTTGAAGACGCGCTAACACGAATTACTGCACCAGCTTCATTTTCTAATACTTCTGCATTTACTCGATTTGTTGAAAGTGCATTTTCTTCTTGCTTGTCTTCTTTAGCATTAACTACATTTTGTATATTACCTGTAAATGATGTTACAGATAAACTTGCAACAGTTATTGCTGATAAAACTCTTTTTGTATTTTTGTTCATTAAATATACCTCCATAAAGTATCTCTTCTATAATTAAATTATGAGTTTCTTCATTTAATTATAAAAAAATAATTACCTTTTATACTCTTCTAGCGACTATTATATCAAAAAAAAAAAAAAGCAAGTGTTTTTTATAGGAAAATAATTATCTCATCAAGAATTTAAAACTTGTTAAATCTTGTTATCGATTAAATTAGTAACTTACTTGATTATATTTTTTATATAATAAAAAAAGAGCAACTCAAAAAGTATCTTTTTAAATTGCTCTCTCTTCTTTACTAATATATCCTATTCATCACTCTCATTAAAATCATTCTCTGATTCATTATCTAAATCATGCCCTTGAATTAGCAAATCACTTCTAACTTGTTGTTCAAGATACTTTTCCTCCAGTTCCAATTTTATCTTTTCCGCATATTCTTTTATTTTCTCGAATCCTGGCGCAATACCCCTCTCTTCCCAAAACTCCACTATCTTTTGTAAATTGCTATTAATATCTGCTAGTATTTTTAAATTATCAAGATCAGTATTATAAGAGTCTCCAAATTTTATACATTCTTCATAGAGTGCATTAATTTTATTGAATTTTTTAACTAATTTATCACGAGGAGTTTCATGTAACCTAGTCATCATAGTTATATCCCAATAATGCCATTCACTAATAAGTAACACTATTATTCCTTTATGAAATATATCTTTATATTCTTCATTTTTTAAAAACACCTTGGGAATTTTTTTAATTTCATTACGGTTATTTTTTTTGAAAATATATTCAAGTTTAGCCTCTTTCTTATTTTTTACTTTTCTTGTTGAGCCATATTTTTCACATATCATAAAATAAACAACCCTTAAAAAATTTTTTTCAACTCTATCTGTTATTTCTTTTAAAATAAATTTTGCCCATTCTTTATTATCGCCATAAAAACAATCTATAAATTTTAAATTTAAGATATATTTTGATGTATCTTTTTGATATCTTTTTTCTGCCGAATAAGGCTTACGATAAATTTTTATAGTCTCCTGATCGTCATAAACTAAAATAAATTTGCCCCTAATTATACATTTGTTTTTTTTTACATCTCTTATAACACTTGGAGATATTCTTAACATAGAAATATCACACTCTTTTTTATCTTCAGATAGTAATAATTGATTTTCCTCATCATAATAGTATTTATTATAATCAATTGTAAATGTCAGAAATTGTTTACCATTTATAATTTTATATTCACCCACTCTATTAAAATACATCGCCCATTCAAATGTAACAGGAACAATTATATTTACATCATCTGATACCTTTTCATGATATTCTTTTAAAATTTCAAGTACTTTATAATAATCTGTTATTCTTTCATAAATAAAATCTTCTTTGTAGTTTGTATTTGAATTGTGGGCTTTCATATATAAAATTATCGCGCTGTCTACTTCCTCTCTAGTAATTTTAAGTTCTTTTTTGGAAATTATTCCTATGATATAATCATACAAATTCATGATTATCCCCCCTTTTATGGATTTTTTTGAAGAGCATAAAAGGTAATTTTAAGTATATTACATTTTAACTCCATTTACAATAATACTATAAAACATTACTTGCTTTTTCGACATTCAGTTTTTTTCTAATATCGAACTTTTGTATAACCATTAATGTTATAATTTGCGTATAAGCGAAGGATACAATAAAGGAGGTGATTTTATAATGGAAGAATTTTTTAAAAAAATGTGCTCATTCGCTGTAAAAATATCTAAACATATATTTAAATTTTTTTCATATATATTTGAAAAAATCTATATTATATTAAAGGAGCTAGAAGAAGAGGAACAAAAAGAACAAAATATTCCTATACAAAATGTTGAATATTTTGATACATTATTTAAATTTTTACTAGATAATAGTAATAATCATTCCGGTATTGACTTCTACGCTCGTCTTGAAAATGTTTATTTAAATATTATAGAAGCTGATAATAAAGAAAGAAAATTAATAGGTGAACCAGCTTATGTTCCCCATCCTAATTTCGCATTAGAATTACAATATGTTAATATAGATGCAATTAGAAACATAATAAATAATAATTTCCTTCAACTTATATATGATAATACTAGTTTATATAAAATATCAATTCAATATAAATTGGATGAAAAAGAAAATAATAATATTCAAGATACTGAATATATTAAAAATATTTTCAATAATTATTGTCATAACATGATGATATTTCCAAAATTACCTATTTTTTGTACAGAAGTTGCTAAGGAAAATAGATACTTGGTATTTACTTTTATACACTACGGCAAACATAAAGAAACAAAAACTAAGGAGATAGATTTTCATGATGAAGACTTCTATTAATATTCTAAATGCTATTGATGATAATAAGAAAATAAGTATTACTTTGACTTCATGTCCACACTACTTAATAACTGGTGGGACTGGTTCTGGTAAAACAACTTTTTCTCTATATCTGATAGCGAAGATTTGTTTATTATATAAAGAATCTACTGTATATATTTTAGATTTTAAAGGAGATAAACATTTTCAAAGATTTAATAATTGTAAAAATTATTTCAGTTATACAAATTGTATGATAGGACTAAAAGAAATTTATGAAATTTTTAATAATAGGTTAATAAATACAGAAGACTTTTCGCCTTTAATTATTTTTATTGATGAACTTGCATCTATGATTTCATATTTTTCAAGTTCTAACTCTGAAAAGAATAAAATACAAAAAATTATTGCTGAAATACTTATGATGGGACGAAGTAAAAAAGTTCATATAATTACTTCAACTCAAAGACCAGATAGCAGTTTATTTGCTAATGGTGCTAGAGATAATTATACTTTTAAACTAGGTTTAGGTAATTTATCTTCTGAAGGAAAAAAAATGATTTTCCCTTCTTCTGATATATTATTTAAAAAATGTAATTTAGGGTATGGGTATGTAAGTTTACATTCTAATGAGCCTATCTTTGTTGGTGTCCCTGCTTTTTCAAATTATAAAAAAATATATGCAGTAATTAAACTACATTTAGGAGGTGATAAAAATAAAAATTAATATTAGTCCAATTAAATTGATGACTATAAAAGCTATTTAAATTTAGAAGAAAGGAGGAGTGGAGGATGAAAAAATTAAGATTATTCGCACCATTTGATGCGAAGCTGTTTTTTTCTAATATTGAACTACAATTTACTAAAGTAGAGCCTATTAGAGAAAATGATAAAACAGTTGGTTTTAGATATAACTTATTAATTTGTGATGACCAACACAACTACGGAGAAGAAAGTAGTTTAAATATCGGGGAAGTTATTAAAGTTAAAATTGAGGATGTTAATAGCAATACCAATTTTACATTTGGTCAAAAAGTAGAATTAATTAATCCTAGAGCCTCTATATATGGAGAATATCAAAACCAGCTATCTGTAAAAGCTGATAATGTAGTATTAAAAAAATCAAAATAACATGTATATTGCTTTTCGAGGAGCTCTGCTCCTCGAAAGGAATATACATTTAACTTGATATATACTACACATTAGAACATTAAAAAGGAGGATTGCCGTATGGCTAGAAACTTATCTGATAATATTAAGAAGAATATTTTTCCTAAAAGAATTGTGAAATACTACAGTTATGGAGACACAATTGAAATTTCCAATGTAATTAGAAATCAATCTATACTTGTTCTTCCAAATAAAAAGTATGCTGTAATTTCTACAGGAGAAATAAAGGAGATGATAAATAAAGGAGACACGAGAGATATTAATATCTCTTCCTTAAAACGGACTATGAGAACACTTAGAAGATTAATAGCACATAATTTTAAAGGGGGTATAAAAGAATTGTGGGTAACTTTAACTTATAAAGAAACTATCACTGATCCAAATACAATATATAATGATTTTAAAATTTTTATAAAGAAAATTAGAAAACATTATGGGCATGTAGAATATATTTCAGTGATAGAACCACATGCAAAATATGGTAAATTTCATCTTCATGTTCTTTTAAAAAGTCCTAAAAAATTATATATAGAAAATTCTCATTTAGCAGAACTTTGGGGCAAAGGTTTTACAAAAACTAAAAGGCTTACTAACAAAGACTCAATTGCGAATTATGTTGTTAGTTATCTAACTAATTTAGATACAAGTGAATTGAATGAGACAGATAATTCTGAATCTGGTAAAAAGTCAATTATTAAAGGTAATAGATTGTATTTATATCCTAAAGGGTTAAGAATATACAGAAAATCTAAAGGAATAATTAATCCTGATGAAGGCATTGATATTAAAGAAAATTTAATAGAAAAATATAATTTATATCCTACTCCAGAATACATTGCAAATTATTCAATTAAAGATAATAATGAGGAGGAAATTTTAATAATAAAAGAATTTTTCAAAAGAAGGAGAACAAAGTGAGGAACAATAATAAACAGGATTTAATTTTTAAGAAAGCTATAGAGATTCTTATATCAAAGAGACATGATGTTAGTAATTATATTCTTGATTATGAAAGATATGGTGTAGAAATTATTAATCCATCAGAACTATTAAAATATGCAATTTCAGTAGAAGATAACAATTTAGAATGTTATAAAAAATAAGTCACCATAGTTTAGAATAGTGACTCATTAATATAAATAGTAGAAATATTTCCGTCTCTTCTACTCTTTATATTGTAACATAATATAAAGTAAAGGTGGTAATAACAAATGAATAAATTAAAAAAGTATCCTCTACTATTAAATAGATTTTAAGGAGGATTTTATGAATAATAAAACTATAGATTACAAATATTTAACTAATGAATTACAATTTCCAGAAGCTACTGCTAAAGCTATTATTAGACAAGCTAAGATAAAAATGGTAAAATCAGGATATGCTATATATAACAATAAAAGATTAGGTACTGTTCCTATCTTTGCTGTTGAAGAGATTCTTGGTTTTAAGTTACTAGAGAAAGAGAGGTAACTTATGGCAAAGACAAATTTTCAAGACGTATATATTGATAATAATGGAAAAATTTACTATGAAGTTAGTTTAGGTACTGATAATATAACTGGTAAAAGAATAAAAAAGAAATCTAGAAAAAGTGCTGATGGAAAGCCATTTTCTTCTGTTAAGGAAGCTTATATAGAGGCTATTCGTGTTAAAAATGACTATCTTCAATCTAATGGTTATTCCAACTATGATATGACCTATGAACAGTTTATGAATACTACTTATCTCCCCTACTATGAATCTGAGGTAAGTCAACAGACATATTCTACTAGAACTCCAGCTTTAAATATGCTAATTAAAAGATTTGGTAAAAAGAAATTAGAGGATATTTCATTAAGAGATGTTCAAAACTTCAGAACGTGGCTTCTATCTAATAAAGGTGGTAACTTCTCACAAGCATATGCTTCTATGACTTTTGGTACTTTCAGAAGAACATTGAGTTTTGCTGTTGATATGCAGTTCTTAAAAAGTAATATATCTCTCAAAGTTAAAGCTATACCAAAAGGAAAGTCCATAGTTCAGTACTGGACAAAAGAAGACTTCCAAAAAGTTCTTAGTAACATTTATATAGAAGATTTTTACGAACATTTATGTTTCACACTTCTATATCTATACTATACAACTGGTTTACGAGTTAATGAAGGTACTGCCCTTTGGTGGGATGATATAGACTTTAACAAAAGAGAGCTTCGTGTTCATCATATGCTAATAGCTAAAAGTAAAAATGAATGGTATCGTCAAAATCATACGAAAACAGATGCAGGTCTTAGAACAATATCACTAGATGAAGATACAATAAAAGTACTAAAAGATTGGAAGCAAAAACAAGCTAAATTTGGAAAAATGAAATTTATATTAAGTTATGATGGTAACCCTATGATTAAATCTACAATTTCCAGAATAATAAAAAGGTATGCAAAACTAGCTGATGTTCCTATAATTCAAGCTAAAGGCTTAAGGCATTCACATGCATCATACCTAATTAATGAATTAAATGCTTCTGTTCTTATAGTATCAAAAAGATTAGGTCACTCTAGTCCTGAAATAACATTGAAACACTATGCTCATTTATGGACTGGACTAGATAAAGAGATAACTAATAATATGGTTGGCTTAATTAAATTTAATCATCCAAAAGAAACGAGTGTAGACTTTTATGGAAATCAATCATTAAAAATGTCTCCAAAATCGTCTCCAATAGCAAATTAAATCAATACAAATACTTATTATAATTGACTTCCCAAGGACTTTTAGTATAATCGAATGGGAATAATGCGGTATACATTTGATTTATTAGGAGTTTAACGACGACATAATTCTTAGGTACAGCGTATACACCAAGAACTTTAATCTTAACGAATAAAGTGAAGAAAAGATTATTAGTTCTAACTGCTATTACAAATATAATTTGAATGGAGCATCCTAATTTAACTGCGTTTTTAGTTGTTATAAATGTTGCAAATCTATTTAATTCAATTAGGTTCCCCACTTGAAATCCCTTCAATAAAAAGATAATAGTCTTCCAAAATTCAGATGAATTTGAAGAACTATTATCTTTTTTATGATAGGTAATATATAAATAAAACTCTATAAATTACTTATTCTTTCCAAATAATCTTTGGAAAAATCCAACTTTCTCCTCTGTATCTTCAGATTTTTCTTCTTCAACAATATTTTCTTGCTTATCATCTGATTTTAATGGCACATTTATCCATTCATGGAAAGAGTCTTGGAAAATTTCAACAAATAAATCAGCATTTGTCTTACTCGAACTCAGAACCTTATTCTCTAATGCTTCCGAATAAACTTTTGATGGTTTAGTATTATCCACTCCATACCTAGAACTTTGGAAATTATGATCAAGTTCGCTCATCTTAATCATGTAAATATTTCTCTCCTCTTGCTCCCCTTTAACTTCTTTAAACAATTCTGGAGAACCTATATACAGTTTTCGCCACATCAACATATTATTTTTCGTAGCATCATCTACACGTGAAAGTGGGAAAAAGTCAGGCAATTCAATTCCCGCGATTTCAAAATATTCTTTAAATATTTCACGAGTATAGTATAAGAAATCTAATTTATTTCCACTATAATGTTTCCAATTCAAATCATCTTGCATAAGTTTTTTAGAAAATCTCAAAACAAAATCTCTAAACAATCCTGAATTAATCTTCTCGTAAACTTCTATATATCTATCTGTCGTTTCTGCTCGTCTTTGCGAATCAAATTTACGATCATTTAATAAATAATATATTCTTCTACTAAGAGCCTCTGATTTAGAACCAATTGCTTCTGCATTAGTCGTACAAATAAATGCAGGAGTTAAATGTATTTGATTTTCCGCTTGGTTAGAAATATCTTTAATCAAATCTTCACCTTTTCCATTAAAAAAATCACTTGGCAACTCATCAACAAGTAAAGGTGCGACATTATCCTCATTAAGCATCCAATAACGGATTTGTTGGCGCGTTGCAGAATCTTTTCTCGTATCATTGTCAACCAACTCATTGTACGTTGGTATTTTATTATCCGTTGTCAGCCCTAACATCTTATTTAATATATTAAGTAAATTAGATTTACCAGAGCCCCCTGTTCCACCGACAATAGCAAATAAAGGTATATCCAGAGCTTCATTTCCTAATGTGAATTTCTCTCTAATCTCACCTATAAATGTTGATGTAAACGTATATAATATTGTCTCCATAACACGTTTCCCATATTCAGGAGTATAATTAGGAACAAAATCTTCGTAATTCTTTAATAATTTACAAATAATCTCAATATTTTCCTTTATTTCTACATCAGTTAGCCTCTTTCCTATTGGATAATAAGAAAAATGTTCTTCTAAAGCTTTCGTCTCTGGATTTATCGTACTTTCTATTTTTATCCCCTGTGATAACCCGCTATTGTTCTCTGTTCTCAATGCAGGTTTATTTATAATAAGCTCCCTTGGGGCAGTTTCCGATTTTACTTTTTTAGCTTGAATTTGCTATTGTTGGTACTTTTTAATATTCGTTCGCATCTTAGCTTTATCTAAAAGTTTCGTATCACTATTAGCAGTATTACCTGTCTTTCTATTAACCACACTATTAGTAATTCTCAGGGCAAATCCCAGTTCATTAGCCCTTTGTTGAAATTCCTCTACACGGATTTGTTCGAATTCTTTTTCCTCTTTCAAATCTTCTATTAGCTCTTGTTTTATCTCACCAATCGTAACTTTTTTCTGAACTTCATCATAAAAATCACTAATAGCATTAACTTTCAACTCAGAAGTTTCCTCTGGTATGAAATTAATATTTAAATCAGGATTCTTGTCTTTTTTCTTAGTTATTTTATCTAAAACAGACTTCGTGAATAAATTTTGAGTAGCAGGAACTATTGTATTTTCATAATATTCATTATATATTTCAAAAATAGCATCATTATCTCTAATTTCTACTATTTCCAATTGATTAGTACTGTTTGAAAATGCTTGTGTAGATAAATTTGCAGAACCTATAATAACCCTTGTTTCTTTTGTCTGAGTATTTTCTAATAGATATACCTTACTGTGAATGGTTTTATCTATTGGTATTCTTATATTAAACTTGTTTTTAGTAATTTTTTCTTGAAGCCCAGAATTTAATTCTTCTATGAGTCTCATAGGCGTGCCATCATTTAATATTTTTGTACTATTTATCAATTGATGAATAGCTTGCTTCCTTGGATCTAATGCTCTTTCTTGAACTTAACTATCTTGAATACCTACTGTTATTGTTGTCTCTTCAAAGTTTTCCAAGTACTTATTGTAAAAGTTCGAATCAATTGAAAAAGTTACAGCTTTTAACACATTGTATTTACTAGAATCAAATATTTCACTTATCTCTAAGCTTTTCTTCTCACTATTTAATACAGTTAATAACGTCGTCATCCCTTTACCATATTCCTTTTTAATATTCTATCACTCTATATTTTCTTTTCTACGCAGTCTTCACTTCAGCAACATAGTATTTAGATTTACTGTGCCCACCTGTATAATTTTTGTTATTTAATTTCAATGTTATTGTTGAAATTTTTGTTTTTGTCATAGCATCTAGTACATCAATTTTAATGCTATCTCCTTCTGTTTTCCAGTTTTCTTTTTTATCTAATTCTTGTGGATAATTATGCCCTCTTACTACAGACACAAATACAAGTGCACTGTCTTCTTTGTAGTAGTGTATCTCACTATCTTTAGGGAATGTAGTCGCTCCTGAAGATTTTCCAGTAAACTCGCTGAAAGCAGGACTTTGTAATAGCTCTAACGCTTCTTCTTTAGAATATGTTTTATCTGAAAATTCATTAACTACATCTACAAAATCCTGTACTGAAACTTCTGCTAATGGCACTCCTTCTGGAGAATTGAATTTTGTAGATCTATCTTGAGTAATCCACGCCAATAGGTTTGTTTGTTCATTTAATCTTGATAAATCATTTCCTGAAATAGCAACTAAGTGAGCTAATTTTTCTGCAGCAGCTAAATCATGTTTAACTTCTGTTTTTTCTTTTGAAGCTGTTTCTTTATTCTCTGTTTTTTCTTTTTGCTCTGTATTTTTCTTATCCGAAGTTTTTGAACTATCTTTTCCTGCACAACCAGTTATAACTAGTGCTCCTGCTGCAAGTAACATTAATAACTTTTTATTCATATATCTATCTCCTTTTATTTGCTTACCTATATTATATCATAATTTGATGACAAAAAAGTAGTCTTTGAAACTTATAGATTTCAAAGACTACTATATTTATTATCTTAAACCTTTATCATATGGAATACCAAGTGCTTCTGGAGTAGCAGTTTTCTTAGAAAATACGATAAGTGCAATTATTGTAGCTACGAATGGGAACATGTTCCAGAATGATACCGGAATTGGTAGATCTGGTGCTAAGATAGAAACTTTCTCAGCGAATACTTTAGTTCCTCCGAAGAATAACGAAGCTAATGTAATTGTAATCGGGTTATACTTACCAAAGATTAAAGCTGCTAATGCTAAGTATCCGAATCCGTATACTGTAATCGCCGCGTTAAATCCTTGAGAGAATGTAGTAGCAATAATAGCTCCAGCTAAACCTGCTAAACATCCTGAAATAAATACCCCAATGTAACGATATTTAAATACGTTTAATCCAAGTGAATCACTCGCTTGTGGGTTTTCACCTACAGAACGTAAACGTAATCCGAACGGACGTTTATAAATTACATAATATGTTACAATTACTAAGATTACAGCTATAAATACTGTTGGATAAATAGTAAATTTACCAAATACTGTATATCTTGGGAAACCACTTGCTAATAATAATTCATATGTACCATTGAAGTGGTTAACTAAGAATAATGCTATAGCTGGTGTAATTAAGTTAATCGCCGTACCTGAGATAACTTGATCAGCTTTTAAATTAATACTGATATATGCGTGGATTAATGACATTAACCCACCTGCAAGTGTTGCAACAACTAAACAAATTACTAATTGGAATAATGTTGGAGATCCTTCAAACACTGATAATGCTAATAGTGATGCGATGAATGATCCAAAGATTACGAAACCATCAAGGGCAATGTTAACAACCCCACTTTTTTCTGAATAGAAACCACCGATGGCAGCTATAAGAATTGGTGCAGTATATTGTAACATTGAGTCTAATAGTGATAATACTGTATCCATCTATTTATCTCCTTTCTGTTTCTTACTACTAAATAATTTATCAAGCAACTTGTTATCAAAGATAGCTTTAGCTGCAACGAATAATACGATTAATCCGATTAAAATATTCGCGATATCTTTTGGAATACCGATGAATGATAATTGTGGAGTTAATACTCCTAGGAATCCGAATAATAATGCTCCTAATAATGATCCTAAAGCAGTATTAGCACCGATTAAAGCAACCGCGATTCCCATATATCCAAACCCTTGGAATGTTGAACCTGCAACTACTTGCCCTACAGGTCCCATGTTGTAAAGAGCACCACCTAGACCAGCGAAAGCTCCTGAAATAGCCATAGATAACACAGTGTTTCTGTTAACTTTCATACCTACGAATTTTGATGCATTCGGGTTAAAACCTACAGAACGTAATTCATATCCGAACACTGTTTTTTCCATAACAATATAGAAAATGATAACACTAAAGATAGCTAAGAATAAATCTGTTCCTAAACGATAGTTGTTGAAAATACCTTCAACTAAACTATTCTGTAAATATCCAGTTCCATCGGCTGAAACAATTGGTTTAGAAATAATATCATTAGTTCCTTTAATATATTTAGGCACTGCAAATTGTACGAAATATAAAGCTGTGTAGTTTAACATAATTGTTACAACTACTTCACTGATATTGAATCTAGCTTTTAAGTAACCTGCAATAGCTGCCCAAAGACCACCTACTACAATCCCAACTAAAATACTAGTAATTAACACTAAATAGAAGTTCATACCTTCCATTTTAATCGCAACAAGTCCAGCGAAAAGTCCTCCCATAATGAATTGACCTTCTGCACCGATGTTGAATAAACCTGTTCTAAATGCAAATGCAACAGATAATCCAGTACAAATTAATGGAATTGTTGATACAAAAATTTCAGCTATACTGTTTGAATCTGAGAAAATATCTCCAATTACTCCAAACACATCTCCTGGTGCTGCCCCTATCGCTGAAATAAGAATCGCCCCAATAATAAATGAAGCTAATATCGGTAGCACCGCATTAGTTAAAACTTTTTTTAACATACGTTCTCCTCTCTACTTCTTAACCCCTGCCATAAGCAGACCAAGTTGTTCTTTTGTTACATTTTCATCATTATCCACGACATCAATGATGTTACCATTGTGAATAACTGCAATTCTGTCAGATAATGTTAAGATTTCATCTAAGTCAAATGAAATTAATAATACACCGTTACCTTTATCACGATAGTCGATTAACATTTTATGAATACCATTAATAGCCCCAACGTCAAGTCCACGAGTAGGTTGTGTTGTAACTAATAATTTCGGATTTAATTCTAAAGCACGTCCGATAATAAGTTTTTGTTGGTTACCACCACTCATACTACGTGCAGAAATTTTCTCATCCCCTGCTTTACGAACATCATATTTTTCACAAATTTCTTTCGCAAATTTTGAGATAATATTTTTCTTCAAGAATCCACGGTTAGAGAATTTTTCTGTGTAATAGTTTTCTAAAACTGAGTTTTCTTCAACACTGAAGTCTAGTACAAGACCATCTTTATGTCTATCTTCTGCAATAATCTCAAGTCCAAGCTCTTTACGTTTTGCAGTAGATAATGAATTGATTTCTTTTCCGTCGAAAATAATTTTCCCTTTTGTTTCTTTAAGTAAAGCATTTAGTACTTCTACAAATTGTTGTTGACCATTTCCGTCAACCCCTGCGATACCTAAAATTTCACGTTCACGGACATTTAAGTTGAAATCGTGAAGGATATCTTTTTTCTCGGTAGTATCTGCATATACCTCTGAAACTTCAAGAATATTTTTCTTACCTTCTCTTGAACGCTCATATTTAATTATTTCTAAGTCTTTACCAATCATTAAACTAGCTAATTGTTCTTTAGTTGTTTCTGCTATTTCTACAGTTCCAAAATACTCACCACGGCGAATAATACTACAACGATTAGCAACAGCCATAATTTCGTTAAGTTTGTGAGTAATTAGTAAAATAGTTTTCCCTTCTGTTTGAAGATTTTTAAGGATAGCTAAGAATTCTTTAATCTCTGCAGGAGTTAACACTGCAGTAGGTTCATCAAAAATTAAGATATTTGCATCTCTATATAACATTTTAAGGATTTCTACCCTTTGTTGCATCCCTACACTAATATCCCCAACTAATGCTCTAGGATCAACTTCTAAACCATATTTTCTAGATAGTTCTGTAATCTTTTCAGCTGCGCTATCTAAATCGATTTTTCCACCTTTTACTTCTTCCATACCTAAAATAATATTTTCAGCAACAGTGAAGTTTTTAATAAGTTTAAAGTGCTGGTGCACCATCCCTATCCCTAGTTGATTAGCATGCTTAGGATCTTTAATATCAACTTCCGTACCATTCAATTTAATAACACCGGCTTCTTGATGGTACATACCAAAAAGAACCGACATCAACGTAGATTTTCCAGCACCATTTTCACCAAGTAAGGCATGAATTTCATTGTTCTTTACTTGAATAGTGATATCTTTATTTGCGTAGAAGTCGCCAAACTTTTTAGTTATGTTTAGCATTTCTATAGCGTACATATCTTTACCTCTCTTTTATATATTCTTACATACTATATATTATAATATATTTCGACAAACTAGTATAGCTTTTTAAGGTATTTTTTTATTTATATTTAATATTAATTTACTGCATAGTAAATTAATTAAAATCTATACTGTATTCGTTTTAATATTTTATAATAAAATACGGTTTTTCTAACTTAAATTATCCTCAATTTAATATAAATTTTTTAATACTATTTAAGAAATATAAAAATAATTCCTTACAAAAAAAGACCTAGCATTTGCTAGGCCTTTTTACTATAAACTTTTTAAAATTAAAGTTCTCCGTCGATATTAGCTTTGTCAGCTACACCAGCTGCATCAGCTGCAACTGTTGCTTTTCCAGCTTTAAGATCTTCAACAACTGTTTTAATTTTAGCTTTGATATCATTGCTTAAGTTAGGGTTTTCTGCTGGAAGTCCAACACCATCTTCTTTAATAGTGAAGACTTTAGCTGTTCCACCTTCAAATTTGTTAGCTTTGATAGCATCTAAGATGTTAGCAACTGCTACGTCGATACGTTTAACAGCTGAAGTTAAGATAACTGATTTTTCAACATCTTTTCCGTCTTTATCTTTAGCTTTGAATACACCTTCAGAATATTGGTCTTTATCTACACCAACGATCCAGTGTTTAACTTCTCCGCTTTCTTTAAGATCTTTAGTAGCTCTTTCTTGAGCTTCTTTAATAGATCCACTACCAGTTCCACCAGCTGCTACGAAGATTACGTCAGCACCAGCATCAAACATAGTTGCTGCTAAAGTTTTACCTTTGTTAGTGTCATTGAATGAACCACTGTAGTTGTAAACAACTTTGATGTCTTTTTTAGCTGCTTTAGCACCTTGAACGAATCCAACACCAAATTTAACTACTGCAGGAATTTTAGCTCCACCAATGTATCCAACTTTACCAGTTTTTGATTGTAAAGCTGCTGCATATCCAGCTAAGTATCCAGCTTCGTGTTCTGAGAATGTTACAGAAGCAACGTTTTTGTTTTGAACTACACCATCGATGAAAATGAATTTTTTATCTGCAAATGAATCTGCAACTTTTGGTAATTCTTTTTCAAAGTAGAAACCAGCTAATGAAATTACATCAGAAGCTTTTGCTGCATTTTGTAAGTTAGCTGCAATGTCACTTTGGTTTTTAGTTTCGATTGGGTTAAGTGCTTTTCCACCATTTTTTTCAGCCCAAGCTTTTACAGTTTCAACGTTACTTTGGTTAAAACTTTTATCTTTTGCTCCACCTTCGTCAGTTACAACACCGATTTTTAATCCAGAGTTGTTAGAAGATGAATTTCCGTTAGATGATTTAGAAGAACATCCAACGATAATTAATGCTGCTGATAAAACAACTGCTATTAACGAAAATACCTTTTTCATAAATAAAAAGTCTCCTTTATTTGTATATTGTTTATATCTAAATAATACCACATTATCTTTGAAACTTCAATGATTTATTTTTGAAATATTAACATTTTTTTATAATGTTCGTTTTATAATTATAAAAAGCTATAAAAACAACATTTATAGCTTATATCATATCTATTCTCCTTTGTTTCCATAGAATTATTTTAGAATTATAAATCATTTTCAAAACATTAATAACGTTTACAATTTAATACGAATTTTTATACATTATTAATTATTACACATTAATTAAATAAATTAAAATAAAACTATAAATAAGGTCTTATTAAAGAGTTGAAACTTTACGAACATTAAAATATATTACTCTTATTATAAATAATTATTACACATTAATAACCATAGACAAATAAAAAATGAGAGTGACTGAAAAATCGTGATTTCGGAGAAATCGATTTGTGGAGTCACTCCCGCACAGTTTATTAGATATCTAAAAAACTTTTATAAAGCGAATTTAGATATCAATAAACCACTGCGTCTATGAGTTAGCATATGACATTTGTTGAATTTTAGGACTTTTAGGTCAGCCACATTCTACGTTAAATTTTATTATAATTCACCGTCAATATTATTTTTATCAGTTAATTTATCAGCTTCAGCTATAACTAGCTCTTTACCAGCTTTTAGCTCTGCCATTTTATTTTTGATTTTTGATTTAGTTTCATCATTTAAGTTAGGATTTTCTAAAGTTAATTCAATTCCATCTTCTTTAATAGTAAAGATATGTTCTTTTCCACCTTCGAATTTCCCTGCTTTAATGCTGTCTAATACATTTTTAACCGCAACATCCACACGTTTAATAACCGATGCTACAACTACAGATTTTTCAACACCTTTCCCATCTTTGCCCTTAGCTTTAAAGACTCCATCAGTATATTGGTCTTTATCAACACCTACAATCCAGTGTTTGATTTCTCCACTTTCTTTTAAATCTTGCGTAGCTCTTTCTTGTGCTTCTTTAATTGCTCCATTACCTGTTCCACCTGCTGCTACGAAGATTACATCAGCTCCTGTATCGTACATAGTTGCTGCAATTGTTTTACCTTTATTTGTATCGCTAAATAATCCACTGTAGTTATATACTACTTTAATATCTTTATTTGCTGCTTTTGCGCCTTGTACAAATCCAATTCCAAATCTTGCTACTGTAGGAATTTTGGCTCCACCGATAAATCCAACTTTCCCAGTTTTAGATTGTAATGCTGCTACATATCCTGCTAAATATCCTGCTTCTTGTTCCGCAAAAGTCACAGAAGCTACGTTAGCTTTTTCCACTACACCATCGATAAAAATATACTTTTTATCTGGGAAGGCATCTGCCATTTTTGGTAATTCTTTTTCAAAATAAAAACCTGCTAATGAAATTACATCAGCTGCTTTTGATGCACTTTGCATATTTGCTGCTAGGTCTGAATGATTTTTTGTTTCAACTGGAGTTAATGCCTTACCACCATTTTTTTCAACCCATGAAGTTAGTGCTTCTGCATTACTTTGGTTAAAGCTCTTATCTTTTGCCCCACCTTCATCAGTTACGACAACAACTTTTAAATTAGATTTATTAGTTGAATTGTCTTTTGACGATTTAGACGAACACCCTGTAACAACTAAAATAGCAGATAATATTATCGCTACAAATAAAAATAATTTTCTCATATTAAATATTAATCTCCTTACGATTAGAAATTGTTTTAAAAAAAGATAATAGCATATATTTAAAGGGAAAGTCAACTCAGTATACATCCCTGAATTCCGTATTTAGCTAACGTTCGGTTTTTTCTAAAAACGTTATCTTTCTTTATATTTAAAGATTTTAAAAGTTACATTATTTTCGTCTATATTTGTACACAGTTTATTATTCTAAATAAAAATATTATCGCTTTTTTAAAAATACAGTAACGTTCCCACCCATTGTACTTTAGTACTAAACAATCATTTAGAGCCTAAAAATTTTACAACTACTACTGTAATAATAAAATTTTTTAAGTTTTTTTTAATTTTAAAAGTTCGTTTAAATGTCTCTAAAAAATAGGAACCACCAATAACGGTGATTCCTACTAATTAATATTTATGAACAGTTCCTATAATAAATGTCTACTATAATTCCCCTTCAATATTTGTAGCTGCTCCTTTAGCTTTAAGTTCATCTCCAGTAGCTACTACTTCAACTTTACCTGATTTTAGTTCTTCGATAGCACTAGCAACTTTTGTTTTAACTTCATCACTTAAGTTAGGATTTTCTTTTGGAATTCCTACACCATTTTCTTTAATACCAAAGACATGTTCACCTTTTGTAAATTTACCTTCTTTGATTTCATTTAATATTTTAGTAACTGCTACTTCAATATTTTTAACAGCTGATGTTAGGACTGCAGATTTTTGATATTCTTTTCCGTCTTTATCTTTCCCTTTAAAAATACCTTCTTCGTATTGATCTTTATCTACTCCTACAACCCAGTGTTTAATCTCTCCACTCTTAGACATATCGATAATACCGCGTTCTTTAGCTTCTGAGATTACACCATTACCAGTATTACCTGCAGCAACGAAAATTACATCCGCACCTGAGTCATACATAGTAGCTGCTAATGTTTTACCTTTGTTTGTATCTGAAAAAGTTCCGCTATAATTATACATTACTTTAATATCACTTTTAGCCGCTTTAGCACCTTGTACAAACCCAATACCAAATCGCTCTACTGGTGGAATTTTAGTTCCTCCAATATATCCAACTTTCCCTGTTTTAGATTGTAAAGCTGCAATATATCCAGCTAAATAACCAGCTTCTTGTTCCTTAAAGATTAATGAAGCAATATTAGGCGCATCAACAAAAGTATCAACATACATGAATTTTTTATCTTTATATTGTTCCGCTACTTTTGGAATTTCTTTTTCAAATTCATAACCAGCTAAAGAAATAATATCAGATACTTTTGCTGCATTTTGTAAATTAGAAGTTAAATCCGATTGAGTTTTCGTTTCTAAAACAACTGGCTCTTTTGCACCATTAGCTTTCGTCCACGCTTGAATTGCCTCTACGTTAGCTTGGTTAAAACTCTTATCTTTTGCTCCACCTTCACCAGTTACGACACCAATTTTATATCCGCTCTTTCCATCAGATTTAGTGTCATTCTTAGCATTCTTTGAAGAACAACCAACAACAATTAATGATAATGCAACTAGAATTACAAAAATAGTACGTAATTTTTTCATAATACCCTCCTTAAAAATTTATGTACTAAGTACATAATACAATATTTTTAAAACGCTTGCAAATGTTTTTTGAACTTTTTTAAATTTTTTAAACACAACTAAATTTTTGATTAAATAAATCATAGTCTTATAGCACTTATTGATGTTCATTTTTATATTTCAATCGCATCATTAAAAATTACATAAACTCATTTATATTAATAATACAAACGTTGATAATTATTAATATAAAATTATATATTTTCTGAATTTTTTATGCTATAATAACTTTGATAAAGCATTTTCAGGAGGAATTTATATTATGA
Organism: uncultured Gemella sp.; assembly: GCF_963519265.1. Lineage (GTDB taxonomy): Bacteria > Bacillota > Bacilli > Staphylococcales > Gemellaceae > Gemella. Next base: position 55,805 of record NZ_CAUQNQ010000002.1, read on the forward strand.
CATATTATGAAAATATTGTAGAGACGGCAAACTACATCAAAAAATATTTTGGAGAACAAATTGACTACGCAGTAGTATTAGGTAGTGGGATCACTTTAGAATTAGAAGATCAACAAGAACTTGGCTACGAAGCTATTCCACTTTTTCCAGGAAATAAACACGCTAACCGTGTTAAAGGACATGCAAATAAACTAACTTTCGGAAAAATTTCTGGGAAAAATGTACTAGTATTAAATGGACGTCTTCACTATTACGAAGGATACAGCATGAAAGATGTTGCCTTTATGACATATGTTGTTAAACATCTTGGAGTAAAAGGATTATTCATTACAAATGCTTGCGGTGCTATCAACACAGACTTCAGTGAAGGAGATATCGTATGTCTTGATGACTTCATCTCACTTGTAAACAATAACCCTCTAATGGGAGAGAATGACCCACGTCTAGGTGAAAGATTTGTTGACATGACAACTCCTTTCGATTCGTACTTAGTTGAGACTTTACACAATTCTGCAAAAAAATTAGACTTTACTTTACACACTGGTGTTTACGGATTCTTCCAAGGTCCTTACTTCGAAACACGCGCAGAGATTCGTGCATTTAAAACTATGGGATGTAACCTTGTAGGTATGTCTACAGTACCAGAAGTAATCGCAGCGAACCACGCATCACTTCCAGTTGCAGTATTAGCTTGTGCAACTAATATGGCTACAGGAATTCAAGAGAAAAAACACGACCACGAACACGTATTACAAACTGCACAAAAAATTAGTGTAAACCTGAAAAAACTTTTAATAGAAACATTAGAAAACTTAAAATAATAAGGAGTAAAAATTATGGAAAAAACTATTTTTGAAAAAATTATCGATGGAGAAATCCCAAGTTACAAAGTGTATGAAGATGAGCATGTATACAGCTTTCTAGATGTATTCCCTATCACAAAAGGACACACTCTAGTAATTCCCAAAAAACACAGTAGAAATATTTTTGACTGCGATCCTGAAACAGCTGCTAACATTGGACGTGTTCTTCCGAAAATTGCTAACGCAGTAAAAGAAGCCTATGGTTGCGACGGAGTAAATATCTTCCAAAATAACGAAGAATATGCTGGACAAAGTGTCTTCCACCTTCACTTCCACATCGTACCAAGATATAAAGATAAAGATGTAAACTTCGATAATTTAGAAGTTAAATGGCCACCTCAAAAAGTTGAGCCTGCTGAATTCGAAGAAATTAGAAAAGCAATTGCTGATAGGTTATAAGAAAAAATAACTAGATAATTATAAATTATACACCCTCTTTATTGAACAAAATAATAACCAATAAAGAGGGATTTTTATGCAATATAATTATGAATTAAACAAAATGGATGCTCCCTGTACAATACAAGCTAGCATCCATATATATAATTAAATATTATAAACTAGTAAATTTTGATTTTTACAGAGTTTTATTCATACTCCCAATACCTTTCCTAGAATTATTTAAAATTCTAAAAAACTGTGCTTCATTACTTAGAAAGTTTACGTCTAACAACAACCCCTACTAATGCAATTAAACTCAATCCTAAGACAGCGGTTCTAGATGAAGTCATACCTGTTGCGGGTAATCCTCCTCCTTTTTTAATTTCATCTTTTTGTTCAAAATCATTTTGTTTGAAGTGCACATCACTTCTAGTTAATTTATCACCTTTAAGTGCAGTTAAATCAAACTGAGGTACTTCATTAATAGCTGGTTTATTAGCTTCTAATACTTTTAATGCTTCTAATAGTTCTTCATGATCAGCTAATAAAGCTTTTAATCCTTCAACAAGGTAAGGTTCAGCACCGTTTTCTTCAGCATCCTTGATTTGTTCTTTAACTTTTGAAATTTCTGTCTCGACTGTTGGAATATCTAGTTTAGGTAAACTTTGAACAGCGGGTTTATTAGCTTCTAATATCTTAAGTGCTTCTTCAAGTTTTTCTAAATCAGCTGTTAATTTTTCTACATCAGCAGGAGAGAGTGTTTTTAATTGCTCTTTTATTTTAGAAATCTCAGCTTCAATTTTTAACTTATCAACATTACCTAACTCAGGAACGTCATTTATAGGTGCTGTATCCGGTTTAGAAGATTCAAGAACTTCTACCTTATTATCAGGTTTTACCACTTCAGCTTTAGGCTTTTCTTCTTTCGGTTTTTCTACTTCAGTTTTTGGTTTCTCTTCTTTTGGTTTTTCTACTTCAGTTTCTGGTTTCTTATCTTCTGGTTTATCAGTATCTTTTGCAGTTACTATAACTTTAACATTAACTTTTAAATCTTTATCGTTTCTTATATTTTCTCCATGAACCACTTTCCCTGTTACTTCATATTCTCCTGGAGTATTGACATCAACATTCGTTAAATCATATTCAACAGGTAATGTTACATCTATAGTATCAGTTGAGCCTGAATTTCCTACAGCTCTAAACGTTACATTATTGCTAGATACTGCAGGGGATTTTTTCTCAGAAACTACTAATGTAAAGAATTTTTCACCCGCTTCTTCTACATTCGAAGCATCTTCTGAATTTACTTGAACAGAAGATATTTCTCCTTTAAATGTTTTAACATTGAACTTATCTCTAAATCTATAACTATTCACTAAATCATACTTATCAGATTTTAGTGTTAAAGTAAATGTATCATCAATCCCTTGCGCTTTGTAAGTATACACACCATTATTAAATTTAAGCAAAATATCCTGATTATTAGGACTCGTCACACTTAAACTTAATGCCTCTGTTAATTCCTTACCATTCTGATCTACAATCTTATAATTTATACTAACATTATTTCTAGCATCTTTTTTTACACCTATTCTACTATCTGTATGAACTTCTGGTTTTACTGGTTTAGTATTATCAGTAGGCGATTCAATTTTAGGGGTGGTTACTGCATTATCTTTAAGGTTTTTAACTTGAATAACAAATATTTCTTTATTTGTTATTTTCCCTTCTTTACTAAAGTTTTCTTTTATATTATCTTTAGATATATAAGAAAAACTGTTCGCATTAGGTAATTTTCTATTGTACACTGTTGTGAATGAATATGACCCTACTAACTGATATTTCGATGAATTCAGGCTAATTCTAAACTCTGAATCTTCTCCTACACTTTTGAATTTATAAAGTCCATTTTCAAATATCGATTGTTTTGAATCATATTCTCCAGAGGCAACTAAAGGTGCATCTAACTCAACTGCCTTCCCGTTCTCATCTATTACTTTATAAATGATTTGATTATCCACTATGCCCAATCCAGTTGTATCAAGTGGTTGATTTTTTTTATTATCTGCTCCTGTTTTTGGCGCAGATGGATTTGTTCCTGCTTCTGTCTCTGTTTTTGGCACAGGTGGATTTATCCCTGTTTCTGTTCCTGGTTTTACTGTTGTCGAATTATTATTTTCAGCTAATCCTTTATCAATATTTGCTACTAAGTATTTAGAAATATCATCTGCTTTTACAACATCTATTGCTCCATTACTACCTTTTATATTACCAACCCTATTATATCCTGTATTATAAAACTCAAATACTTTCTTCCCATTATAATTTAGTGAATATGGTACATATGGAACTACAGCATCACTAGCTTTAACTTCAATAATTCCATTGGCAACTGTATATTTTTTCCCTGTACTTGAAACTAATTCAATTCCCTCAACCACCGAAGCTTCTTCACTACTAACAACAGCTATTCTTAAAATATCTGAATTTGAATTTCTTGAAATTTCACCCTTAGAATCTTTTTTATCTAATTTGACCCTAACCTTAACATTCTTCGGTAATTTATCCAATAAATTTTCGCCAGCTTTAATTTTAACATCAGCTAGTTTTGCTATTTTCTCGATTGAACCATTTATTTGATTTAATCTAATATCTTCGAATAAAGTATTTTCAACGTTATCTTTTGCTTGTAATTCTTCTTTATATTTTTCTAAAGTTTTTACAGCTACTTCGCTGAAAAATTTTTTCACGTTAGAATCAGCATTTAATAAACTATCAATTGTAGCTACATCTTCTTTTCCATAAATACCTTTATTTAATTTATTAAATAACTCTTTTGCCTTCAGATAATTCTCAGGAGATTTCACTATATTATTTTTATTTTCTTGAATCCAAACCTCTTGTAATCCTCGTAAAGATAATAATGATTCAAAGTTTGTAATATTATTATTTGTTGCATGGAATTTATTTAATTTTTTAAAATTTTTAACTACATCTATGTTATCAATATCATTATTAGATACACCTAATTCTTCTAATTTAGTTAGTCTATTCAATTTTGAAATATCTTTTATTCTAGATTTACTTGTATCAGTAATCCACGTTTTCACAGTAGAATCCAATAATAATGTTTTTAAATTAACTAAATCCTCTAAAGCAGTTACATCCGCAAATTCATTGTGTTCCAAGTTTAGATATTCTAAATTTATCATTTTACTTGCAAAACTAACACTATTTATTTTAGCAGCACCCAGATTCAGTGATTTCAACTTCACAAGATTTTCTAACTCATTTACATTTATAGGTTCCGCTTTAAATAAATTTAAATATTCTAGATTTGTTAATTTCGCTAAAGGCGAAAGATCTTTTATACCATGACCATTTTTTGCTACATTTCTCAAATCAAGATATTTTAATTTAGTCAGATTGGCTAACGGAGAGATATCACCAAACTCTTGATTTACCATACTTAACTTTTCAAGATTCTCAGCATATTGTAAACCTTCAAGACTTTTAACTCTAACGCCATGTTCCGAATTGTCATGAGCCTGACACACTTCTGGTGAAAGATACCTTATTCTTCTCAAATCTCTCTTTGTGATTACTGCATTATCAACATCTTTGTAGTTCATAAGTTCACAAATACCACGACGTAAATTATAATCTGGAATCTCTACCTTTTCATTATCGTCTACCTTATGTTCAAGTTGACTATCTGGAATAAGAGCATTAATAATTTCATCTTTACTAATATTCCCAGTATTAGCAAGTGTGACTTCTCCTTCTGTGGCATATATATTCTGTATTCCATTCATTGGAATCAACATACTACACATTGATATTGAAATTAGTGATGTTAATAGTTTTTTATTTGTTTTCATAATTCTCCTCCTTTAAATAATCACCTTACAAATCTATTGTAATACAGGCATCGATTCTTAATCAAGTAATTATCTATATAAATATGAATTGGAAATTATTTATAAAGTTAGGAATATATAAAAAATATAATTATATTTACCAATCTCTCATTATCTACTAAACGCTTATAAATTACAGCTATCATGCGATGTGAAAAATTATTTAAAACAAGTGATTTTCACTTTAAAACAATTATAAAGTATCTAAATTATAAATATTTTTTATCAAAAAAAATAATCCGGAAATGAGAATTATTATCATACTCCGAATTTATTATAGAACTACTATATTATTTATTTTATAAAAAGAACCGAGGCTAAAGAGATATTTCTCCATGCCTCGATTCTATCATATATCATCTATACTATTTATTTCCTTCTTTTGAAGCGAATAAAGAAACGATAGAATCTAGAGTTGTTTTTGGTTTTTCCTCAACTTCCTCTTCTAATTCTTCATGTACTTCTTCTGCTTTTTCAATAACTGGAGCTACAGCCTCATGAATTTCTTCAAATGTAGGCTCTACTTTTTCTTCATATCGCTCTACTGCCGCTTCTTTTACATTCTCCACAACTTCTTCCATTTTCTCAAAAGCAGGCTCAGCAGCTGGAACAACAATTTCTTTTACTTCTTCTACAACTGGTGCAATAGTTCCTTCTAATTGTTCAACTGCAGGTTCTGTAGCTTCTCTCACATCTTCTACTGTTTCAGTTACTTCTGCTACTACTTCTTCTTTAACCTCTTTAGCTTTAGCTCCTAATTCTACAAAGCTTTCTTCTACTTCCGCAACTTCTTCAGATGCTGTTAATTCTTCTAATTTTTCTTTAGCAAGATCTTTTTCTTCCTGCGCTTGTGCTTCTAACTCCTGAATTTTATCATTAACAATTTCTGTTAATCTATCAATACCATTTCTAGCATTTTCTTTTAATAACTCTTTGTGTTTCTCTAACTCTTTAGGATTTTTATAATAATAAGCTCCTATTGCACTTATCGCTCCTAATAAAGCACCTTTAAATATTTTACCCATGTATAAATTCCTCCTAATTTCTTATCAGTATTGATTTTATCAAAAAAATTGAATAATGTAAAGGATTTAAAGGTTTTTTATTGTTTTAGATTAATTTTTTTATTCTCTTTAAACTTTAAAAATTATAGAAACTGACCCAAAAGTCCTAAAATTTAACAAAGTTCATATAAGAACTCATAGACGCAGTGGTTTATTGATATCTAAATACGCTTTATAAAAACTTTTTAGATATCTAATAAACTGTCCGGGAGGACTCAACAAAATCTTGTTTCTAGAAACCACGATTTTTGAGTCACTCCCTATTAAAAGTTATTTTTATTTTAAATGTTTTACCCTTGCTACAATTTCTTTATGACGACCTTTAATCATAGGACGTGCTTGAGGATTTCCTAAGTACCCACATGTTCTTTTAACAACATCGCAGCTTTTCGGATCTCTATTCCCACATTCTGGGCATTTAAATCCTTTTTTAGTTGGCTCAAATTCTCCCTCATATCCACATTTATAACAACGATCAATCGGTGTATTTGTACCTAAATATCCTACCTTGTCATAAGCATAATCCCATACCGCTTCTAGCGCCCTCGGATTTTGTTTTAACACTGGATACTCGCAATAATGTATGAATCCACCACTTGCATAATATGGATAATCTTTTTCAAAATCTAATTTTTCAAATGGAGTTGGGTTCTTCCTTACATCATAATGATACGAGTTTGTATAATATTCTTTATCTGTAATATTTTCTACAATACCAAACTTCTCAGTATCCATTCGGCAGAATCTATCAGTTAGAGACTCACTAGGCGTTGAATAAATACTATACCAATAGTCTCCCTCTTCTGTCCATTTATCTACACACTCTTTCATATAACGCATGATATCAAGAGTAAATTCTTTTGCTTCGGGATTTTTCTCCCATTCTCCTCCATAAAAGACACTTGCCACTTCATATAAACCTATATATCCCAATGATAATGTAGAACGTTTATTGTCAAATAATTGTTTTACCCTGTCTTCAGGTTTAAGACGTTTCCCAAACGCACCGTGCATGTAAAGAATAGGTGCATTTTGCGGTTTTGCCTCACCACAGCGTTTTGCTCTGTAATCAAGTGCATTTTTGCAAATTTCTAACCTCTCTTTAAAAATTTCCCAGAACTCGTTCTTATTACCTTTTGATTCTAAAGCTATTCTAGGAAGATTTAACGTTACTACCCCAAGATTCATACGCCCACTTTCCACAAGTTCACCTTGTTCATTTCTCCAAGCAGGTAAGAACGATCTACAACCCATAGGAGTTTTACAACTACCAGTAATCTTCGTAATAGTATCATACATAAGTACATCTGGATACATTCTTTGAGTTGCGCATGACAACGCAAGTTGTTTCACATCATAATTAGGATCTGTTGGTTTTAAATTTAAGCCATCTTTAATAACAAAAATTAACTTAGGGAAAATAGCCGTTCTTTTCTCTTTTCCTAATCCTTCTATTCTTACCTTAAGTATCGCTTTTTGAATTTCTTTTTCAAAATAGCCCTCACCTAACCCGAAACCTAATGATGTAAATGGTGTTTGTCCTTGTGATGAGTATAATGTATTAATTTCATATTCTAAAGATTGCATTGCATCAAAAATATCTTTTTTAGTCTTTTGTTTAGCAAATTCCTTTTGTTTTTCCTCATCATCAATCCACTCTTGAGCCATTTTTAAATTCTTTTCATAATTCAATTTTGCAAACGGTGCAAGTACCTCGTCAATTCTATCAGCACTACATCCACCGTACTGGCTTGATGCAACATTAGCAATAATCTGAGCCATTTGAGCTGTTGCTGTTTGAATACTCTTAGGACTATCTACATCAGCATTCCCAATTTTAAAACCTTTTGTTAACATCTCTTTAAAGTCAATTAAACAACAGTTTGTCAATGGTTGATAAGGTGAGTAATCTAAGTCATGATAGTGAATTTCTCCTTTTTGATGTGCATTAGCAACATGTTTCGGCAACATTTTAAGACCTATTGCTTTAGCAACAATACCACTCGTTAAATCTCTATGTGTATTAAACACCAAACTGTCTTTATTAGCATTCTCATTTACTACATTCTCATCACGGTTAACGAGTTTTTCAATAGCTACATTTATATCTAGACTGCGTTCACGTTCAATATCACGCATACTTCTATAACCTACATACTCTTCATATATTGCTTCTTCACCTAAAGTAAGCAGTGTGTGCTCAACAATATTTTGAAGTTCATAAATTTTAATATCACCTTTAAATCTATTAGCAATCTCTAAAATTACGTTATCCACAATACCATTAATATTAACACTATGGTTTTTACCAAATACTGAATGTACCGCTTTTTCTATCGCCTTATAGATTTTTTCAGCATCAAACCTAACTATACGCCCATCCCTTTTTATAACTAGTAAATTTTTAGTTAAACTATCAACTTTCGCCTTTGTGTATGAATATAAATTATTATTTTGCATGTTATCCCTCATTTCGATATAATTTTAGATTCATAAAAACATCATAATACTATCTTATCTCAAAAATTTCTTCCTGTCTACAACATTTATTTCCGGGAAATTCAGAAAGCTTATTAGCTAGCCTTTTACTCTAATTGTGAATTTTTTTAGCTCTTCTGTTTTTATAACCATAATCTAAAAAGCTTATTATATCAACTTTAACAAAGGTTGACATATACTTCTGTAATAATTTTCAACATATGAAATATATGATACAGTTTTCTACTTCCCTTATATTATACTAGTTGAAAATGATGTTCAAAAAGTTCACTTCAACCTAAAAAATTTATTTTTTCATTACTTAAACTATATTTTAATATAACAATTTATGATAAAATTATAGTAAATAATAAAGTGAGAAATGTATATGAAAAAAACACAAATTGAAAAATTAACAGAACAATTATTTTCTATAGAAAATAACAATTCGCTCCTAATAAATGAATTAGAACCCTATGTAGAATTATTTATGCACTACGAATGTGCAATGCTTGAAATTGAAACAAAACTAAATGTTTTTGATAAGGAATTTTCTTTACACGGAGAGAGTAATCCAATCGAATCCGTGAACACTAGATTAAAGACTCCAATGAGCCTAATGAATAAACTTAAACGTTTAGGTTTACCATTTGATATAAATACAATAAAAGAAAACATCTATGATGTTGCTGGTGTGCGTGTTATATGTTCATTTAAAAATGATGTTTATAAACTTGTAGATGCCTTAAAACAACAAGATGATCTTACAGTTATAGCTGAAAAAGACTATATTAAAAATCACAAAGAAAATGGCTATAGAAGTTATCACCTTATCGTTAAGGTACCAATCTTCTTATCAGATAAAGTAGAATACATTGCTGTTGAGGTTCAATTTAGAACAATCGCAATGGATTTCTGGGCTAGCTTAGAACACAAACTTAGATACAAGAAAAATCTAAGTGAAGAGAAAGAAAAAGAAATAGAGCGTCGTCTTCAACTCTGTGCAGATATAAGTGCTAAACTAGACAACCAAATGCAAAAGGTTAAAGAAATAATAGAAGATGATTCGCAATTCTTATAAAAAAATCTTGGATATTAGACATAACTAATATCCAAGATTTTTAATTTTATTATCAACTTATCTTTCCTTACTATGATTTACAGAATAAGCAAAATAAATTGCTAAACCTACTAAAATCCAACATCCAAAAATTTTCCAGGTTGACAATTGAATACCATATAATAATATGATAAATAATAATATTGATATTATTGGTAAGTAAGGCATTCCTGGCATAGTAAATCCACGCTTCACGTTAGGATAATTCTTTCTAATAGCAAAGGTTGAGTAACTAACCAACGCAAATGCTATTATGTACGAGACATTAGCTAAATCAGCTAATTGTCCCAGTGGCAAGAATCCTGTTAAAATAGCCATTAATAAACCAACTCCAATTGTTGTTGGACCAGGGACACCACTTTTATTTAAGGTCGATAACTGTTTTGGTAATAATCCATCTCTGCTCATTGTAAATAATATTCTAACCGCAGCAAACATTGTTCCCAAAGGTCCAGATAAGAGACCTATAACTGCTCCTAAAGAAACTATTCCCGCTACCTTAGCTTGACCAACTACTCCAAGAACATACGCTAATGCATCACCTTTCCCTAATTGACTAAATGGTACCATTCCCGTTATTACTAAACAAACAATTATATAAAATACTGTACAAATTAATAACGTAATAATAATTGATCTAGGAAGAGACTTTTGCGGGTTTACAGTCTCTTCAGCTGAAGTCGAGATAGTATCAAAACCTAAATACGCGAAAAACACCGTTGTCGCTCCTATCATTATCCCCGATATTCCTTGTGGTACAAAATTATCAGTCCAATTCGTCGGAGTAACATAAAACATACCTACAAGAACGAATAGTAAAATAACAATAATCTTAACAGCAACCATTAAATTATTCACAAACTTACTACTATTTGTCCCTTTAAATAAGACTATCATTATTAGTAAAACTACAGTAATTGCTAAGATATTTCCATAGCCGCCTTCGCTAGGTAATGTTGTATATTCCTTAGGTATTACAACTCCAAAGCCTTCCAATAACGATTTAAAATAACTTGACCAACCATTAGCTATCGCAGCTCCTGCTATGATATAGCTTCCTGCTAAAAGCCAGCCCATACAATGAGCAACTACTTCTCCTAGTGTAATATAACTATATGTATACACACTACCACTAGATGGAATAGTTGAAGATAATTCAGCATAACATAATGCTGTAAGCCCACATGCTAGTCCAGCAATTAAAAACGAGAATATTACCGATGGTCCTACCTTAGATGCTACTTCACCAGTTAGTACCAATATACCTGAACCAATAACAGAACCTATACCAAGAAAAATTAAATCCATAGTTCTTAGGGTTGGCTTCAACATCTTCTTACCTCTTTCTCCTAGTACCCTTTCTAATGTTTTTTTTCTAAATATTTGCATTAATAAAAAAATCTCCTTTCGTTAGAACTTATTAATTCTAACAATTTTTCTCCATTTCAAAATCTTCCAATTTTATATTATACAGTGCGAAGTTAATTTAATCAAATTACTCTATTATCAAAAATTCTTAAAAAATTAATATAACACTATTGCTTATATACCCCATTTATTTCATACCTCTTCAGAAATTAAAAACACCCTCTTTACTGGAAATTATTTCATCCAATAAAAAGGGTATTTATTAATTGTTTAAACCTTACGGCTTTTCCTTCTCTAAGAAACCAATCTGCCTATCTTTAGATTATGAAATAAGCCCTTCATTTTTAAGAATTTCTTCTGCTGAATCTTTCTTATCAGGATTTACTAAAACTATCGGTCCAGTACATCCCATTCCACTCTCAGCATATATTCCATTTTTCCAAAGTAGTTTAGTTGCATCTTCAAGATCTAGAATATCTATACCTGAAATTTGTGCAGTAACTACTTCTTTATCTGGCATTTTTACCTCTTCAGTAGTTGCTGAGCCTTCTTTTTTAATTTTCAATTTAGAAATGAATTCATCAAGTTTAGCTTTATTAGCTTTTTCAAATTCTTGTCTTGCTATTTCGTTTACTTTACCTTTGGCTACTTCATAAGCGTATTTCAATGCATTGGCAACAACAGGTGAACCAGATGCTCTTGATAAGATTAAAATTCTTCTATCGTAATCTTCTCCTACACCAGGTCCATATCCAAATCCACTAGCTTCATAATCCCCACCAGTAGTGAACGCTGAGAATACTTTCATGAATAAGTTACCAGTTAATGAATCAACAACCATAACATCAGGAGTTCCCATAAGTAAATCATTACCTCTCATTACAGAACCACCATCCGCTCTTTGAGATGTTGCAAATTCAAATTCATAACCATTCTCTTTAAGGTCTAATAAAATTTTTTCAACTTGTCTAGCACCTTCAACATTCGCTATACCAACAGTAGGATTAGATTTTCCAAGCGATTTAGCAGTTGCAATACCGTAAAGTGTATTTCTTACCATTGCTTCAACTCTGTTAGTAGCTGAAGTCCCTGTTGTTGTTGCAAGAAGCATTTCATTACCTCTTCCAGGTGTAACAACTCTACCAACTGTTGATACACCGATAGGGAAATTATAATGCATAGTTACACAAGAAGCTATTTCACCTTTATCTAATAGGTCTTCCATAATTTTGTGAGCTTCATCTTCATCTTTAGCTTCATACGATTCAAAGTCCTCATGTCCCTTACCTATTAAAACTATGTCGAATACAGGATTTTTAGCTAATATTGCACCGTTAAGTAAGTTCTCAAAGCCATGTTCACTTCCTAAAGTTGTTAAACCAACTTTTAATTTTTTACCAAAGTTACCAGTTTCAATGGCATTAGCTACTTCTAGCAATACTTCTGATATAACTTGTTTACTCATAGTATCACCCCTATTCTTCTAACATTTCTTGGGAAATTTTTCTCATTGATTCTGCAATAATTTTTCTTATTTCATCTTTAGAAATTCCTGCAGATTCTCCTTCTACATTACCGCTGTTTCTTTCAACTACAATAGATACTCCATCAAATAAGTTTGTCATTCTTCCTAAGAATAGACTACCTTTACCTACGATCATAGCACGGTTTTTATCACCTTTTGTTAAGTCATCAATTAAGAATCCTACATAAGGTACTCCTGAAGGAATGTGTCCTTGTGTTGGAGCCCAACCAGGTAAACCTTTAGCTTCGATAAATGTTTTAAGTTCTTTTTTCTCAATATCTCCACGCATTGCAGCTAATGCCGCAATCATTTTGTAGTTAGCTTCTGGAACGTTACCTGCTCCAGCAGCTTTTGTGATGTCTGGGTTTTGCATCTCTACAGAGAATACATCAACATCTGTAATTTTCAATTTAGCTTTATCTAATGGATCAGCTACTAAAGCTCCCATTACAGCTTGTGGTGAAGATCCTGTTCCTACATTGTGTTTTCCGACCATATCAGTTCTAATGATTGGATTTACTCCATCATTTTCACTAATAAGAACAGCAAATCCACCTAGAACATCTTCTAGAACTGGAAGACCTTTTTTAACGTGGTCTTTACCATTCATACCTAATTTAGCACTTGCTCCACCAGCAACTACTAATACATTTTTGTATACTCCAGCTTTTACTAAAGATGAAGCACTGATTAATGCGTGAGTTGGTGCAGCACAGAAACCTCTTAAGTCAGATCCAGTAGCGTTAACTAAACCTACAACTTCTGCAATTGCTTTAGCGAAGTTACCACCACCACGCTGGTTAATATCCCCACAAGCTTCTTCAGAACATTCTACAACATAGTCAATATCAGCTGGGTTTACACCAGAATTACGTAATAATTCTAATGCAGCAACAACTCCAGAAGCTTTAACTACTAGATTTTCGAATATAACGTGAGCATTTAAGTTCACATCAACATCGTGAGCTTTTTTAACATAACCAACTACTTTTCCTTCATGAACTAAATCTTCGAATGATTCTTCATTATCACTTAAGTCAGATCCTTCTAATTTTTCGAATAAAGGAGCTAGCTCTTTGAAGTTTTCCTCTATTTTAGGACGAACAGCGGCTACAAACTCTTCTGATAGTTTAACTAAGTCAAAAGCATCACAAAGTTTCATTAATGCTAAAAACTCATCTTGTGGGACAATTTGTCCAAATTTACCGTGTCGTTCACCTTTTTCATCTTTAATATCATACCAAGGCATTGGATATGTATTTAATTGTTCAGGTGTTTTATTACCAATATACACTTGGTTAGGTAAATAGTTAACCACTTCTTCATATGTACGAATATGGTTATTTACTTCTTTTAAAAACTCTGAATCTGGATTCGTAACTCTTTCTACAGAAGCAGTCGATCCATTTCTTACTATCATATCTGGTGTATGAACAAGAATGTATCCTGCTCCCTTAAATACTGGATAATTCATAGCTATATCGTGCTGAGGGTATAAACATACCCTCAGCTCCCCTTTCTTTTTTATTATTCGAATACTGTTTGTCCGTCAACTTCTACAGTTAAAGCATGTAATGCTTTTTCTACAAGTCCACGTCTTAATTTTTTCTCTTCATCCGCATCTAGTTTTGGATTTGCTAATGGATGAGGAATTGCTATAGTAGGCACAATTCTATTAGCTCCTACTGTTAGAGAAATCGGTACTACTGTACACATGTGAACCACAGGTATACCCGCTCTCTCAATTTCTTTTACCATCGTTGCACCGCAACGAGTACAAGTTCCTCAAGTAGAAGTTAAGATTACAGCATCTACTCCATCGGCTACTAATTTTTGTGCATATTCTTTAGCGAATCCTACAGCACTAGCTACGGCAGTACCGTTACCTACTGTAGTATAGAATTTTTCATGTAAGCTTCCTACTTTACCTTCTTTAACAAATTCTCTCATTACGTCTACAGGTAATACACGGTCAGCATCTTCGTTAGCGTATACTGGGTCGTATCCACCGTGAGCTGTTTCGTGAGTTGCATCAGTTAAATCAGTAAATCCTTCTAATGAATATTCACCATATTTAGATGCAGAAGATGATTCGATGTGATCTGGATTTCCTTTTGGAACGATACCACCAGAAGTAACTAAAGCGATTTTAGCTTTACTTAAATCTTTAACAGCTGGATTTGGCTCAACTCTGTCAAAGTTAGGCATTGGATATTCTGTTTCGAATTCTTCACCTTTAATTTTCTTAACAAGCATTTCAACAGCACGTTCTGATCCACGTTTGTCACTGAAGAAGTTAACACGGATTCCTCTTTCATGGTATCCTTCTTCTTTTGGAGAAAGGATTTCTTCACCTTTAGCTAATTTTGCTGCAAATTTAGCTAATTTTGGTAAAGCTTTTCTCATACCAGCTGCACTGTCAGCTGTTTCAAGAATATAAACTTCTTTTCTAAACATGTCTGTTCCTGGGTTTTCTACATACATTGCTGTTACAGCTGGAATTCCTAATTCGTCTTGAACAGCTTTAGTAATTGTACCAGCTGCTACCCCGTAACGCCCTGCATTGAATGCTGGACCAGCGATAAATAATTGTGGTTCGCATCCTTTAATCATTTCTAAAAGTTCTGGTTGAACTTTTTCTAAGTTTTCGTTGAAGTAACTATCACCACAAACTACTGCAGCTACTACTTCAAATTCTTCTCCCAATTGCCCTTGTAACTGAACACTAATCGGTGGTAATTCAGTTCTTAATTCCGGTGCAATGTGGGCTTGTTCTTCTCCACCTACTCCAGCGAAGAATTGGTTTATATAATGTACTACTCTTATTTTAGACATTTTTATTTCCCCCTATAACTATTATTTAGATTTTTAATTACTCTCCACGAACATCTTTCATTTCGCTTGCGATTTCATCAATATCTAATACCATTTCCATCATTCCAACTTGATCTTCATAGATAGCTTCATCTATTTGAGATTTAATTTCTTCTTCTACAACGTGATATACAGCAAGATTTAATGCTACACCTGCAAGTGGTCCTGCAAATGTTGGGTCACCTGCTGTTACTGTTTCAGCTGCTAGACCAGCAGCTTCGGCTTCAGATGCACCTAGTAAAACCACAACGTTTTCGTTACCGTATTTTTCGGCAGCTTCTTTAACACGTTTTTGGTTTTCTAAGTCCATAGCCCCTGCAGCTGTTCAGACAAAACATTCAGTAGATGAGAATACTACTTCTAATCCTTCGATTGGTTTTACACACTCTTCAATAGCTAATCCTGGGATACCATCACGGTCACCAATGATAACTACTTTTTTATTAATAAGACTTACCATTATCTTATTTCCTCCTTGTTAAAATCTATAACATTTATTTTTATTTTGCTTAATTAGAAAGTTTTAGTACTTAAGTAACCGAAACCTGTTTCGTTAGTAGCACCTGTAATAGCTTGAATTTCAACTTCGATAGTTCCATCTTCTCTTAATGAGTCTTGGTTACCACCAGCAATTACATTTACTACATCAATGTGTCCGATAACTTTATCTAATTTTGGTAATACAACCACTTGGTTAGCATTTCCTCCAGTTACTACAGCGTCAGCAGCTACGTCAGCATCAGCTAAACTTTGGCTGGCTCCGTCACGCCCTGCATATTCATCAGTTACGATAACTGTTTTAACTTTTTCAGCTTCAATTTTTTTACAGTTCATAATTAAGTCAGTATCTGGGTTACCAAATCCTTCTTGAGATACGATTACAGCATCTAAGTTTAAGTAACGGCAAAGTTTTGCAGTCCAGTTAGATGAACGTTCTTTATCCATTAAATAAACATTTTCATTAGTGATGATTACACCTAAGAAGTTAATTTCTTTACCATGTTTTTTGTATAAATCTTCAATAACACCATTGTTTAAGTGCACATATGTTGGGTTTTTATCACATGCTGATACACAGTTACCACTTACAATTGCACCATCCATGATTTCTGTTGGATATAGAATAGTTGGTACGATTTGTTTAGCATCAACACCATATACATAAGTATCGTGTAATAAACCTTGAGTTTGAAGCATGTATACATAACCTACTTTTGGTAGATCTGGATATTCAGCAATTTGTTCTAATAAAGGTTTAGTTTCAAACACTTCTACTTCTTCTGGTTCTAATGAACGAGCTAATTCTGCAATGTAACGAGCAGCTTTGAATCCGATGTAACGAACTGCTTTTTCGTGTTCGTGTTGTTTAACTCCTTCTTTAGGTTCAGCAATAACGATTAAGTTATTTGTTTTAGAGAATGGAGTGTAGTCAGCTCCAACTCCAGTCATATCGATGATACCTTCTTGGAATCCTACGATTTTACCAGTAGTTACTACAGCCATACCTTTAAGTGCGATTGTACGACCTTCACCTACTGTATCAACTTTTGAAAGGATACCTGGGAAAATTCCTCCACGACCTTCAACTTTAACACGAGGTTCAATTACATCCTTAACAGGTGTAATACGAACACTCTCACCTGGACGAGCAATTTCTAAATCAACAGATTCAATTGCATCATCCTCGAAAACAGCTTTTACAAGCTCTTCTTTATTTACATATAATACGTTTGCCTCGATTTTTGATTCTGCAGCAAATTGTATATCTTTAATATGGATCTTTCCTAATTCAAGACGCATACCTAATACCTCCCCATTGAGTTTATTTTTTTTATAAATATTTGTTAATCATAGCTTCTATATTTGGAACAGTAGCATCATCTTTAGTTACTTCTTCGACTTTGCTTCCGTCTTTATATATGGCTATTGTTGGTAACCCTAAAACTTTTTGTTTGATTGCAAGTCTTCTTGCTTTTGTTGTATCTAGAGCAGCAAACTTAAGTTTGTCTCCGTATTTGTCTGCTAATTCATGTACACTTGGCATAAGTGCTTTACATGGTTCGCATCCTTGGCTCCAGAAGTCTACTAACACGTATCCTTCGGCTTCCAATACTTCACTCTCAAAGTTTTCTTTGTTTAGTTCTAACATTGTCTTTATCTCCTTTTTTATTTTTTAAAATTTTATTCAAATTTTTCAGCAATATATTTTTCTGCAGTGATTGCTGCTACAGCACCATCACATACAGCTGTAACTACTTGACGAATTTCTTTTTGACGACAGTCACCAGCTACATATACACCTTCAACACTTGTTTTAGTGTCTTCTCCAGCTTTAACATAACCACCTTCAGTTAGTTCAACTTTACCTTCAAATAGTTTAGTTTGAGGAACATATCCGATGAAGAAGAATAATCCCATAGTTCCATCTTCTTCGTCAGCTTCTACCACATACTCTTCACCTGTAGCTACATTTTTCAATTTAATAGCTTCTAAAATTCCATCACCAATTGCTTCAAGAACAACTGTTTCAGTTCTAATTTCGATTTGTGGGTGATTTCTTGCTTTTTCAGCTGTAATTCTTTCACAGTGAATATCTTCTTCGAAGTGGATAATTGTTACTTTACGAGCAAATTTAGTTAAGAATAGAGCTTCTTCTACAGCACTATTTCCCCCACCAACTACGTATACTTCAAGACCATCGAAGAAGTCCCCATCACAAGTAGCACAATAAGAAATACCCTTACTTTCTAATTCTCTAACCCCTGGAATATCTAATTTTCTTGGAGATGCTCCAGTTGCAATTACTACTGCTTTAGCTGTGTAATCACCACTTGTACAAGTAACTACTTTTTCGTCCCCTTCAAGATTAACATCTAGTACTTCTTCTTGTTTGAACTCTGTACCAAAATTTCTAGCTTGTTCTGCCATTCTCGCTGTTAAACGTGGTCCAGTTGGATCTTCAATCGCACCAGGATAGTTTTCAATCATATGAGTGATTGCTGCTTGTCCTCCATTTTTCGATTTTTCTAGAACCAAAACGTTTAATTTAGCACGTGAAGCATATAACGCAGCTGATAAACCTGCAGGTCCAGAACCAATAATAATTACATCATAATGTCTACTCATAATTATTCTCCTTTATTTATTTTTTTATAAAATTCTTTTTATCGCATTTAATAGTAAATCGTGATCGATAACACTGAAATCGTCTTTTACTCTATCAGTCCACTGAGGAACTTCTTTGTTATTTCTAAATTTTTCAAAAGTTCCTACCGCTTCAGAAATCAAATTAATAGAAGCAACATCTAATTCAGTATTTTTTCTAATAACTACTGATCTGTAAATTGTTTCATTTGGTTTAACACTTCCATATAGAGGGTGTGTTACAACTTCCCAATTTTCATGAACGTAGTCTCTAACTTTTTTTAATATATCTAAGTATTCAACTTCATGGTATTCTACTTCGATATCTCTAAAATTTTCTTTCAAAAATCTTGGATTGTTTGTTATCAATTTCATAGCATCCCACCTAAAATAAAAACAACACAAAGAAAGCTTAGTTAGCTCTCTCTCTGTTGACTTGCTTCAGAGTTCTGTCCTAGTACAGTCTTTTTACCTGAGAATTTCACTAACATTCGCTAAATGTTAACTTGTCCCTTCGGTGTCCATTGTCCTCTCCCATACTAATCATACAGTTATCTTTTTCATACCCTTATTTTATACTATTTCTCAAACAAATGGAACCCCTTTTTTATTGAGTGGATACGTTTTAAAAAAATATATTAGTATATGTTTTTTCTGAAATTAGTATTGAATCCCCTTCAAAAGTGTTATATAACTATTTTTAAACTTAAACCACGAAAATATTTTTGTTTTTTCTAGATTATAGTTTTATAAATTAAGATAGCACCCTTCTTTGAAAATTCTATTGCAAAGCTTTTGAAAATAATGAAAATTACTCATCTATAAAAAAATATTAGATTTTTTTCGATTATTTTTTATGCGTAGCTATCTATTTTCATTGAAATATACAATATTTTTCGTTATACTTATCATACATTCACTTAAGATAAGGAGATACAATATGAATAATACTCAAAAAAGTTTACTATCTATCCTCGTATGTTATTTTTCATGGGGATTATTCCCTATATATTTTAAATTATTAAAAGAAATAGGTGCATATGAAGTTCTTGCAATGAGGATTATATGTTCTTTTGTTTTTATGATTATCGTAGTCACAATTGCAAAAAATAAAAAATCTATCTTCAATGAAATAACAACTCTCTGGAAAGATAAGAAAAGTGTCTTACTATTAGTACTAGCTTCATTTTTAATAACATTAAACTGGCTTACATATATAATTGCGGTAAACACTAACCACGTACTAGAGGCAAGTTTTGGATATTACTTAAATCCAATTGTTACAATTATACTAGCGGTAGTATTTCTAAAAGAGAAATTAACACGTACACAAACAATAGCGTGTCTATGTGTTGGAGGTTCTTTGATTTACCTATTTATTTCACTCGGATCTCTTCCATGGATTTCTATATTACTAGCACTAAGTTTTGGGCTTTATAGCTTATGTAAGAAAAAAATTGTTCTTAGTCCAAAAGCAAGCTTACTTATTGAAACAGCTATAGTTTCTCCTATCGCACTTATTTACATGGGATATCTTTCATCGAATAACTCAATTACATTCTATTCTTTTGGAACAGATACATTAATATACTTATTATTATCTGGTGTAATTACTGCAGTTCCACTAATGTTATTTGCTAAAGGAGCTACAGCAATTCCACTATACATTTTAGGTATTCTCCAATACTTACCACCTACAATGCAATTCTTCATAGGAATCTTTGTATACGGAGAAGTATTAAGCATTCAGAAACTAATATCATTCTCAATAATTTGGGTAGCCGTAGCAGTATTCTGTTATTCTGCAGTTATATCAATGAAAAAACAAAACTTAATCAATGCAAGTCATAATAAATAATAAAGAAAAGAACTTATCCATATTTTTTCATGGATAAGTTCTTTTTATAATATTTCCCAATTTTTATATACTACTTTTTCTAATGCACCTTTATCATTGCTTAATTCCTGTTTGAATTTCAAAATCAATGGCGAGGAATTATTTATATCTAATTCTTCAAAGTCAATCCAATATATTCCACTAGAATCATTTAGTTCATCTTCCAACTTTTCTGAAATCGTATCTTGCTGTTCGAGATTAATATCAACGTTATAAAATACCATAATATGATGTACTGTACGATTAGATTCTTCTACAAAAACATCATAGGCTCTGCAATTCCCATAACCTTTTATCTGACATCCCGTTTCTTCTTGAAATTCTCGAACTAAAGTTTCTGTGAGTCCCTCACTTTCTTTTTGACTACCTCCAGGTAAGTCAAATCTATTTTTATAAGGACCTCTTACCTTTTTTATACATAAAAGTTTATTATCTTTGATGCAAATCCCATAAACTCCAATGTAATTAATAATCATAATATACCTTCCTCAATTCTTCAAAAAGGGGCTGACCCAAAAGTCCTAAATTTTAACAAAGTGTATATGAGAACTCATAGACGCAGTGGTTTATTGACATCTAAATTCGCTTTATAAAAGCTTTTTAGATATCTAATAAACTTTGCGGGGGTGACTCGACAAAATCGATTTCTCTAAAATCACGATTTTTGAGTCACTCCCGCTTTAATCTTATTCTAATTCTGCTAATTTAGCTTTTAAGTATGGCACTAAATCATCTTTTAAGTCAGACTTAAGTGCGAAGTCGATAGTAGTTTTAACAAATCCAATTGTTTCCCCTACATCGTAACGTTTACCTTGGAAGTCATATGCATAAACATTTTCTTCTTCGTTTAACATTTGGATAGCATCAGTTAATTGAACTTCTCCACCAACACCTACTTGTTTTTTAGCTAAGTGTTTGAAAATCCCTGGGTTAAGAACATATCTTCCCATAATCGCTTGATTAGATGGCGCTGTTCCTGGAGCTGGTTTTTCAACAAACGTTTCAACTTCATATAAATGACCATCTTGTCCTTTAGGAGCAATAACTCCGTATCTATGTGTTTGGTCTTCCGGAACTGTTTGAACCCCAATTACAGAACATCCTGTTTCTTCTGCTTTATCAATAAGTTGTTTGATTGCAGGGTATTCGTCATTAATTACAACGTCATCACCTAGTAATACTGCAAATGGCTCATCCCCAATAAAACTACGCGCAGTTAAGATTGCATCCCCTAATCCTGCCATTTCTTTTTGACGTACGTAGTGAATATTAGCAAGCTGCGTTGGATACTTAACTTTCTCTAACATTGCTAACTTGCCTTTATTCTCTAATTCAACTTCTAATTCAACATTTCTATCAAAGTGATCCTCAATAGCTCTTTTTTGCTTACCAGTTACAATAATTATATCTTCGATTCCAGCTTTTACCGCTTCTTCTACAATATATTGGATAGTAGGAGTATCGATAATAGGTAACATCTCTTTCGGTAATGCTTTAGTCGCAGGAAGGAAACGTGTACCATATCCTGCAGCCGGAATAATCGCTTTTCTTACTTTTTTCATGTTTTCACCTATATTCTTTTCTAAAAATTTTACAAATTAATAATAACACATTTTTTTTATTTTGACAACTTATTCTAGTAATTTTCAAACTACATAAATAACATTTCTAATTTCGTACTTTAATTTATCCCCAATTAAAAAAATTGATATTATAATTTTTTAGAACTTTCATTATTATTCTCTTGCTGTGTTTCGAACATTTTTCAAACATCAAAAAAGACTTAGAACGGAGCATCCATCCTAAGTCTCAATATCCTATCTTGTATTTATTGCTTGAACAACTACATTTGTTGTATTTTCTTTACCATTTCTATAGTAAGTTACTTTTACAGTATCTCCAATTTTTGATTTCTCAAATAAGTATTTTCTAACTGCAGCAACGTCTTTTACTTCTTCACCATTTAATTTTGTAATGATATCATATTTCTCTAAACCTGCTTGAGCTGCTGGTGTACCATTCTCAACATAACGAATTACTACACCTTGTTTACCTCCATAATTCAATTGAGATTTGACTGTATCACTATCAACAGTGTTCACAGATACTAGTTGCACACCTAGCGCAGGTCTAATCACTCTACCTGATTGTTCTAATTGTTCAGTAATAAGTTTCACTTCATTTGAAGGTATACCGAATCCAATTCCCTCAGCACTTACATTAGATGTTGCCTTAGCAATTTTAGACTCGTTAATACCGATAAGTTTACCTTCACTGTTGATTAATGCACCACCACTATTACCTGGGTTAATAGCCGCATCTGTTTGGATTACAGTTTGGTTCCAGTCATTTTTACCGTCACCATCAACATCCATAGGAATTTGTCTATTTACAGCCGATACAATTCCTTTTGTAACAGTATTAGATAAGTTAACATCTAAAGGTGATCCGATAGCGAATGCTGTTTCACCAACTGCAATTTTATCACTATCAGCAAAATCCATCGTTGTAGTTACATTATCTCCACTAATTTTTAATACCGCAAGGTCTGTCCAAACATCAGTCCCGACAACTTCCGCATTTACATTAGTCCCATCACTTAAGATAACAGATAACTTCTTAGCACCATTAACAACGTGGTTATTAGTTACAACATATGCTGTATTCCCTACTTTTTTGTAGATCACTCCACTACCACTAGAAGCTGCTTTTAAATCACCAGAATCATTACCAGATCTACTAGAACCTCCTAAGATTGACTCTAGGTTATTAGATGTGCTGCTTTGGTAGTTCACGATTGAAACTACTGCATCTTTTGCTTTTGAAATTGCGTTTACCGTAATTTGTTCATTATCTTTGTCTTCTTTTGTCGCTGTTACCGAAGAATTTAGAGCCCTACCTGTTCCCATTACCGCTTGTGCTCCAAAAACACTAGTAGCTCCAAGAGCAAACGCTGCAAAAACAGTTAGGAATAATTTCCCATAGTTATTTTTCTGCTGAACAGGTACTTGCCCATTGTTCATCTCTTGATAATTTTCATAATTGTTGTATCGAGAATTTTCTACACTATCATAATTTTGATAATTATTTTGTTCATTGTAATTTCCTTGATTGTTAAATTCTCTATTATTTTGGTTGTTATTTCTATTTTCCATAAGAATCCTCCTTTTAAACCTCATTTTTATTATTTTAAGGTTAAGATTATTTTACTTATATTTTTATAATATCAGTAGCAACTTAAACGAAGTTTAAAGAAAAGTTTAAATGTACTTAATATTTCTTTTTATATACATTACTTCTCTTTCTTATGATTTAAAGTCATGTATTGTAAAAATCTAAATGTATTAAATAAACCACAAAACATTATTAAATAGTAATAAATAAAGACCTTATCCGCATTATAATTTATAATGAAATATATTGAAAAGATTATAAATACTATATTCAATATAAAACTAAATAAAAATCTTCTAGCTCTTATAAATAATACTAACTGAATAACTAAAATAACAATAAAACAAGCTATTATTACTTTTATATTTGTATCAGTAAAGTATTTTGGGAATTTATAAATATTTCTGTATAATATATGTCTTATCATCCCCATCTTTCTTTCAGAAAAATAATACCATCCAGAAATCATTATCAATAGTAAAATTTCTAATAACATAAATAGAAAATATAATTTTCTATGTTTTATCTTACTCATTTTTTACCTTCCTATATTAAATTCTGTTTATTATTCTATATATAAATTATATGAAAAAAATAAGAAGGATGCAACATTTGTAACCTAATGAAACCTAAATAAAAAAACTCAAACGTAATTAATTCATGCTTGTATTCAAACATGACAAAATTACGCTTGATGTTTATCTTTATACTAATACTATATATTTTTTACAGATATCCGCGAAGAATCCTTGAACATCGCCTGCTTTAAGCATATCCTCTTGTTCTTGATCCACAATATAGTTCTCGCTAGCTTCCATAACCGCAAGAAGTCGTTTGAAAGTATCAGCAAATAGTGCTTCATCTTCATTTAGTAAATAGTTGAAGTTTTGTTCAGCAAAAAATGGAACGAAAACCTCTCTAAATGCACCTTGACGTATTCTACCAATAAGTTTTTCACCACTTGCTGCAACAAATAAATCACCTTGTTTTTCAACAAATTCTTTCGCTTTTATGTGACTAGAAAAAATTTGGAACCCTTCAGCTTCTTTATACTCTCTAAAAACTGGAATTTTAAGTCCTTGTTCTTCGTAAAGTGTTTTATCGATTATCACAAAAACTTCTTCTAAATCCCAGAATTCTTTCGCTATATAATAAAATGCTACACGCCATCTACTATCACTTCTTGGCAATCTTTTAAATGTAGCTACTTGCTCAACTAATTTAATATCTTTTTCCAATATAATTTCCTCTATTCTATGTGAATTTAATCTAATTGAATTATCGTTCCTATACGTTTTGAAGTAGCATTGTCCAGCCTATATGAGAAAAATTTATCATTATCTCTCACCGTACAAAAATCAATAATTTTAATGTTATCTTCTAGTATACCACATTTTTTCAATAATTCTTTATTCAATTTCCATAAATCTAAATAATATTTACCATCAACTTCTTTATAATAACCTTGTACTTCTAATGCAGCGAATTTCTCAATAAGATCATAAGAAACTTCGTAGTTATCCACGCTAACCGATGGACCTATAATAGTCTTAATATCCTCTACTTTACAGCCGTAGTTAGCTACCATGATATTTACCATTTCCCCGGCAATATTCCCATATGTCCCACGCCAACCTGCATGAGCTAAGGCAACAACACCTTGCTGTTTATCATAGAAAACTACAGGTACACAATCTGCAGTAAAAATCAATAACGGTGTCGCCTGTAAACTTGTAATTAAACCATCCGCTTCCTTCCCGTTTTCTGTAAAATCGTCTCCCGATTCAACGATACGAACATCTGCCCCATGAACTTGAGTATTATAAACTATATTTTCATGATTAAATCCATACTTAGCAGAGAAATTTTTCATATCTTCACTATTCTTCGCATCAACATTCCTATTAGTAAATGCTATTTTTACATTATTATCATTAATTAAATATCCATCAACTATTTCTCGCATAATAGCCTCCTAAATTAACACTAATAATATTATACACAAAATTAACGATTATGTCTCATTTCTCTACTCTCTAGAAAATCATCTATCCCAAAATTTTCTATGTCTATGATTTTTAAATTATCAAAAATAGGAATCTGAAAATATCTACCTTTCAGACTCCTATTAAACATTTACCTTATTATTCTACTAAATCTAAATAAACTTTTTTACTAAATGTTGTTGAATTTAATACAGTACGGATTGCGTTAATTACTGTACCCTTCTTCCCTATAATACGCCCACAATCGTCTGGGTGTACCGTTAAAATGTAATGTTCACGTGCATTTTTAACGAATTTTTCGATTTTGATTTCATCTTTATGCTCAACAATTTCGCTAACAATACTATAAATTAATTCTTCCATGTCTCTCTCCTTATTTAGCTACGATATTAACTAATCTTCCAGGAACAACAATCACCTTCATAACTTGTTTTCCTTCGATTAATTCTTTTACTTCTTCATTAGCTAGAACAATTTGTTCTAATTCAGCAGGTGTTAAGTCTTTCTTAACATCTAATTTAGCTTTAACTTTACCCATAAGTTGAACTACGATTTCTACAGTATCACTTACAAGTTTGCTTTCATCAAATGTCGGCCATGGTACATAAGAGATTGACTCAGTATTACCATAAACTTCCCACATTTCTTCGGCTAAGTGAGGTGCAAATGGTGCAAGAAGTTGGATAAATCCTAACGCATATTTACGAGGGATATATTCAGCTTTATAACAATCATTTACGAATACCATAAGTTGTGAAATAGCTGTGTTAAATCCAAGAATTTCGATATCTTCTGATACTTTCTTAACTGTGAAGTTATAGCTTACTTCTAATTCTGCATTATCTTTATCTTGAACTTTATCATTTACTTTACCAGTTTCTTCATCTACGAATAGACGGTATACTCTATCTAAGAAACGACGAGAGCCATCAAGTCCATTTTCACTCCATGCGATAGAAGCATCTAATGGTCCCATGAACATTTCATAAACACGTAATGTATCGGCACCGTGAGATACGATAATATCATCAGGGTTAACAACATTACCTTTAGATTTAG
>NZ_CAUQNQ010000003.1:0-74495 GCF_963519265.1 uncultured Gemella sp.
GTTTCGGCGCTTCTTGTTTCTTAGCGTTTTTATCCCATGCACCATTTGCTCCTACATAGTAACGTCCGTTGTCTACCCAGGCATTTGTTGCCATTTTTCCATCAGCTCCCACCCAGTATGTGCTACCAATCCATTTGTTACGAGCTAATGTTCCATTTTCATAGTAGTACCAAGTATTTCCGTCTTTTACCCAACCTTGTTTTTTGACTTCAACTGGTTTTTGAGCTCCTTTCACCCATGCTCCATCTTTTCCTACATAGTAACGTCCGTTGTCTACCCATGCATTTGTTGCCATCTTACCATCAATTCCTAGCCAGTAATTTCCTATCCACGCACTTCTTACTAACTGACCTTGATTATAGTAGTACCATGTTCCTGAACTTTGTACCCAACCTTGTTTTTTTACTTCTGGTTTTTTAGCATTTTTCACCCATGCTCCATTACCATCTACATAGTATCGTCCATTATCCACCCATGCGTTTGTCACCATTTTTCCATCTGCACCTAACCAATAGTTTCCAGCCCAGGCGTTTCTTGTCAATACTCCATTTTGATTGTAGAAGTACCAAGTATTTCCACTCTTAACCCATCCTTGAGCTGCCAAAGCATCGTTACTCACTACAGCATTAATCGCAATCGGTGTAGCTAATACCGTCAACATTCCTAATCCTAGTTTTAATTTATTTTTCTTCATAAATAATTCCTCTCAAATTCTTTAAAAATAATTTTTATTTACATAAATACATATTTTACTATTTTATTATAAATTTAATATTATTTCAAAGAATTACCCTATCTGTAATATAAACTTAATATTCCTCACATATTTATTGACACTCTACCTTACTTCCTATAAAATGAATATATAAAATTATAGGAAGGACTCGTTTTAAAACGAGAAAATTACACTATGACTGAAAAGATACTAGTAACTGGTGGAGCTGGATTTATCGGGTCTCACACTTGTATAGAATTATTAAACAATGGAAATGAAGTAGTTGTTGTTGACAACTTATATAATGCAAACAAAAAAAGTTTAGAAGTAGTAGAAAGAGTTACAGGAAAAAAAGTAACATTCTACGAAGCTGATATTCGTGATGAAGCTAAATTAGACGAAATCTTTGAAAAAGAAGGAAATATTTTTGGAGTTATTCACTTCGCCGGATTAAAAGCTGTAGGTGAATCTTGCCAATTACCTTTAAAATACTACGATAACAACGTAGCCGGAACTACAACACTATGCCGCGTTATGGAAAAACACAACTGTAAGAACATCATCTTCAGTTCTTCAGCTACAGTATACGGAGATCCTCACGCATTACCAATTAAAGAAGATTTCCCATTATCTGTAACTAACCCATACGGACGTACTAAACTGATTTTAGAAGAGATTTTAGGAGATGTTTATGCTGCTGATAATGAATGGAACGTTGTATTACTTCGTTACTTCAACCCTATCGGTGCACACGAATGTGGAGATATCGGAGAAGATCCAACAGGAATTCCTAATAACCTACTTCCATACGTAATGCAAGTAGCTGTTGGTAAATTAGAAAAAGTTAATGTCTTCGGTGATGACTTCGATACACATGATGGTACTGGAGTTCGCGACTATATCCACGTAGTAGACTTAGCTCGTGGTCACGTAGCTGCCCTTAAAAAACTTGAAAAAGGTAGTGGATTAACCAAATACAACTTAGGAACAGGAGTAGGATACTCTGTACTAGATATTATTAAGAGTGCTTCAGCTGCTGTTGGTCGTGACCTACCTTACGTTATCGCACCACGTCGTGCGGGAGATATCGCTGCATGTTACGCAGATGCTTCAAAAGCTAAAGAAGAACTTGGTTGGGAAGCACAGTACGATGTAAAACGCATGTGTGAAGACTCTTGGAGATGGCAAAGTAAACATCCAAACGGATTCGCTGACTAAGACCTATTAATAAATATTATAAAAATATTCGGAGTTGGATTTTTTCCAACTCCGAATTTATTACCTAACCAAGTATATTAGACAGCCTACATATAAAATGATAAAGAGTGAATTGAAAATCGTGATTTCGGAGAAATCACTTTTGTTGAGTCATCTCTGTAGAGCTTACTAGATATCTAAAAATCTTTTACAAAATGAATTTATATATCAATAAATCACTGTATCTATAAGTTTTCTATAAACTTTTTAAAAAATTTGAAACTTTAGGATTAACTCCGAATTCGTTATATAATCAGATTAATTAAACCATCAAAATCACAAGAAAAAAGCAAGGCTGTGAATTCCTTCACAATCTTGCTTTTATTTATATACCACCATAAATGGACCACCTGCAGAATTATCTTCAAGTTCCATACTACGTTGATTCCAAATATCATCAACATTGTACCATTTATTCGTTCTTTCTGGATTATCTGGATCTATCGCAAGAGTTTTATCATTTTGATAACCACTTAGAACTATCGCATGCGTGCTATATCCTTTTACAAAAATTCCATGGCCTACAGCACCATAAACAATATTTCCATTTTGTAACGCTGTTTTTAGATCATCTTTAGAATTAACAACACGATAGTTGCAACCCCAATGCTCAATAGCCGCTACGGCTCCAAGACTAGACGTCCCCGTGAACAGCGTATTCATCTCCATAGAGGTATCATAGATATAATCCGCAACTTGAACGGGTGTAACATTCTCTTTTAGACCAGAGATAATCATAGATAACGATGTAGGCACGCAACCTGTAGTCTTCATATTAGAGATTCCATATCTCTTAGAACTCCATCTCGCATCCGCTTGATAATATTGCGGAAGTTTTACAGGTTTTACGAAATCTTTTGATTTTTCATCATAAAAATGACTTATACTGTCTTCATTAAAGAAATATTCCCATTTACCTTGCTGATCTTTTATCCAATCTGCTTTAGCATTATTAAAACTTGTTAACAATAAACTTCCTACGAGAATCATACTTATTCTTCTTTTCATAAACCTGTCACCTCCTTAATAACTAATTAATTCACCTTAAATTATACTATCTATAAACAATAAAAACAAATAAGAGAGACTTAAAAATCATAATTTCACAAAAATAAATTTTATTAAGTTTCCCTTCATGAACTAAAGATATTCAAATCTATCTGAGAGATATACTTGAATATCTTTAATCTTCTTTATACTTTAACTTCTGAGAACTTTACATTTTTAAATACTAAATTTTAGTACGCTGGTCTTGCATAACCTTTAATGTAGCTAGAATTCCAATTATATGTTTTTCTATTTACTTTTGTTTTAGCAGTACTTCCTGCATATAACGACGAGTTACCTTCAATAGTAGTGATTACACCATTATTTACTGATTCAACGATACCGATGTGGTCTGCCCAACCTCCACCGTCCCAGTCAAATGTAACGATATCTCCTACTTTAGGTTGAGTTCTTCCTTTCCAGATACCTTTTTTCTCCATGATACCGATATGACGTTGAACACCACATTCTCTACCGATAAGATCGCTTAGACCTGCTTGTTGATATACTGTTGTAACAAAGATATCACACCAATCATCTTGATAGTTAGCTGTATATCCAACTGGTTTTGGATCTACAGAGTTATATGCATCGACAATTTTCTTGTGTTCTCTTGAACCAGTTTCAACACCTAAGTAACTACGAGCTATATCAAGAACTCTATTTAAATTAGTATTATTTGTTGGATTTTGAACCCAAGCTCCATCACTTCCAACGAAATAACGATTGTTATCTACCCATGAGTTTGTAGCCATTTTACCATCAGAGCCTAACCAATAATTACCTGCCCAAGCATTTTTCACCATCTGTCCTTGCGCATTAAAGTAGTACCATGTACTTCCACTCTTAACCCAACCAGTGTGTTTACCTGTTGGAATTGGATCTTCTTTTTTCTTATCTTTTTCCCATGCACCATTGCTTCCTACATAGTAGCGGTTATTATCTACCCAGGCATTTGTAACCATCTTACCATCAGAGCCTAGCCAGTAGTTCCCTGTCCATTTATTACGAGCTAATGTACCGTCTTCATTGTAGTAATACCAAACGTTGTTTTCTTTTTTCCAACCACGTTTTTTCTCTTCTTTTTTCTTATCTTTCTCCCAAACTCCATTAGCTCCTACGTAATAACGATCATTATCTACCCATGAGTTTGTAACCATTTTACCATCAGTGCCCAACCAGTAACTTCCTACCCAAGCATTTTTTACCATTTGTCCTTGGTGATAATAGTACCATGAGTTACCTTCTTTTTTCCAACCCTGTTTTTTCTCTTCTTGTTTCTTAGCATTCTTATCCCAAGAACCATCAGCACCTACATAGTAACGATCATTATCTACCCATGTATTTGTAGCCATCTTACCATCAGAGCCTAACCAGTAGTTTCCTTGCCAAGCATTTCTCACCATAATTCCTTGGTTATAGTAATACCAAGTATTACCTTCTTTTACCCAACCATTTTTCTTCTCAACTGGTTTTGGAGCTTCTTGTTTCTTAGCATTTTTATCCCAAACTCCATTAGCACCCACATAGTAACGTCCTCCGTCTACCCATGTATTTGTTGCCATTTTGCCATCAGAGCCTAACCAATAACTTCCAATCCAAGCGTTTCTAACTATATTCCCTTGATAATAATAGTACCATGCTGAACCATTTTGAACCCAGCCTTGCTTCTTAACTTCAGCAGGTTTTTGAGCTCCTTTCACCCAAGCGCCATTACTTCCTACATAATAGCGACCATTGTCTACCCAAGCATCTGTCACCATCTTACCGTCAGCACCTAGCCAATAATTTCCTGCCCAGGCATTTCTTACTAATTGCCCTTGATTATTGAAAAAGAACCATGATGAACCACCTTGCACCCATCCTTGAGCTGCGTGCACTTCAGTACCAGCTACCGTATTTACTGCGATTGGCGTAGCTAATACAGTTAGCACTCCTAATCCGAATTTTAATCTATTTTTTTTCATAATAAATTCCTGCTCCTTACTCCTATTTTTATACACTCATGCATTTTCTATTATACCACTAAGCTAACCCATGCGATATTACAAGTTAGTTACAAATATAGGAGTGACTCAAAAATCGTTATTTCGCAGAAATCAATTTTGTCAAATCACCTCATTAAATTCCATATTCTATTTTTTATAATATTCCTTCTTCCACTTAAATCCTTTAACTAATCCTACTAAAGTCCCCACTCCGTAGCTGAAGTGTACTAAGAATAGTAAAATTGGAATTAACAACATCGTTGCGTTGAACTTATTGTTAATAATAGTCATCAATGTAACGAGAATTGTGAATATGCCATAAGCAATCACAAGAAGTACTGCGAATAACTTCGTCAATGGTAACATCAATAAACTAAAGATTATTCCTAAAACAAATACAAGAGGAACAAAGTGGAAGATAGAGAAAGCCTTTGGATAAACATGACTCACTTTCCCAATCCAATAACCGTTTGAATATTTTTGTTTTAACATTCTATTTACTGTCGGTCTAGTATATTGATACGATAATATATCATTGCTATAACGAATCCTATAACCATTTTTTCTAATTCGATAATGCAGTTCATTATCCTCAACGCGACCTACTTTTTCATCCAGTAAGCCAACCTTATCAAATATTTCCTTTTTGTACATACCTTGAAAAACTGAACTTACATATTGTTTAGAAGTCTGTTTACGATAATTCGCTATACCACTACCAAACATATTCTCCTCGACCAACAATAATGTCTTACTTAGATTATCTTCATTCTCGATAATATTTGGACGTGGTCCCCCGCAAACATCTTCTCCACTCTCAATAACTTTAACATTATTCTCAATAAAATTCTCAGTAATATGCGAATGGCAATCTACTTTAAGGATACATCTGCCTCTTGCAGCTTTTATACCTACATTCATACCAGCTGACAATATTACCTTAGGATTTTTTAACAATACTACATCGTAAAAATCATGATTACTAGCTTTAAAGTTTTCCAATATTTCCCAACTTTTATCTTTTGACATTCCATCTATAAATATTAATTCTATCTTGCTGTGATCATATGTCTGATTCTTAAAGTCTTCTATCAATCTTGGTAAAAACTTTTCCTCGTTTAAAAGTCCGATTACAACCGAAACTAACATAATTATCTCCTTTATCAAAAAGGAAGCTAGATTAAAATACTAACCTAGCCCTTCCTTTCTTATCTATCTTTTCTTCCTAATTTTTCATTAGCACTGAACATTATACTCGCGATAGACTCACCCCAATATGGTGCAGTCGCGTAGTTAACATTCATACCACCTGCTTTATTTCCTAGATATGCTCCATTCGCAGGATATCCAGAATTATGTAGATATCTTTCATTAATCCAACGAGCTGCTCCCATTATACCACTATCTACATTATCAAACTTAGTCGCAGAAGTGTATGGACTATCATCATATGCAGAAATACCGAAGAAGTTATTCTTATCTTTAGCAATTTTGCTTCTTCCCCATGCACTTTCTAAAGCACTGTGCGCTACCAGGTATAAAGCATTAACTCCGTATCTTTGTTCAGCAGCCTTAAATGTAGCTCCTTTACCTGCTAACTTACTATCACTTGCTCCCATTATATTATACAATCTATTAATATCAGTCGCTGTATAGTTAGTTCTAGATTTTAAATTAGAAAATTGGAATGGATGATCTAGTTTGAATGTTCCAAAGTTAATTCCATCTGCAGAGTAATAAGATTTACCAACTTGCATATTAGCATTATGATGAGCAACCATTACTTTAGTATACGGTGAATATCTGTGATACACATACGTTCCATCACTTACATAATCCGGAATAAAAGTATTACTAGAATCAATCGCAGTTACTTGGCTAGCATTAACATAACCTGTAAGTCCCGCGACTTGAACAGGAATTCTTCCGTTCGCAGTCGATCTATTATCTCTAAATAATACTGTATCTTTAGAAACATGAGATAAAATACGACCATTCGCATCATATACAGGAATGTATAATGACGTTACTTTGTAATAACTTGAATAGTTAACTCCATGACCTGCGTTTTTCACCCAGGCCCCATTTCCATCTACATAATAACGACCATTATCTACCCATGCATTAGTCGCCATCTTACCATCGGCTCCTAACCAGTAATTCCCTGCCCATTTATTACGAGCTAATGTACCATTTTCATAGTAGTACCAAGTGTTTTCTTCTTTTACCCAGCCGTTCTTTTTAACCACTGCTTTTTCTTCAGGTTTCTTAGCATTTTTATCCCATAGACCATTAGCCCCTACATAATAGCGATTATTATCCACCCATGAACTTGTCGCCATCTTACCATCAGCTCCTAGCCAGTAACCTCCAATCCAGGCATTCTTAACAATTTGACCTTGATAGAAATAATACCAAGTAGTCCCTTCTTTCACCCAGCCGTGTTTTTTAGCTTCTGGTTTCTTTGCATCTTTTACCCATACACCATTAGAGTCTACATAGTAACGACCATTATCTACCCATGAACTCGTCGCCATCTTACCATCGGCTCCTAGCCAATATTTTCCGCTAATCCATTTATTTCTAGCTAATGCTCCATTTTCATAGTAATACCATGCGCTCTCTTCTTTTATCCAACCGTGTTTCTTCTCTACTGGTTTTTGCGCATTTCTTACCCAGACTCCATTACCATCTACGTAATAACGACCATTATCTACCCATGAACTTGTCGCCATCTTACCATCTGCACCTAGCCAATATTTTCCGCTGATCCATTTGTTTCTAGCTAATGCCCCATTTTCGTAGTAATACCATGCGCTTCCTTCTTTTATCCAGCCGTGTTTCTTCTCTACTGGTTTTTGCGCATTTCTTACCCAGACTCCATTGCCATCTACGTAATAACGACCATTATCTACCCATGAACTTGTTGCCATTCTTCCATCGGCTCCTAGCCAGTAGCTTCCTATCCAAGCATTCCTAACTATATTTCCCTGGTGATAATAGTTCCATGCTGAGCCATTTTGTACCCAGCCTTGCTTCTTGACTTCAGCTTGTCTATGGGCACCTTTCACCCATGCACCATTACCATCTACATAATATCGACCATTATCTACCCAAGAATTAGTAGCCATCTTACCATCGGCTCCTAGCCAATAGTTTCCTGCCCAAGTATTTCTAGCTAATGTTCCATTTTGATTATAAAAGTACCAAGTATTTCCACTTTTAACCCAGCCTTGTGCTGCTAAAGCGTCGCTACTAGCTACTGCATTTACAGCTATTGGTGTAGCTAATACTGTTAATACTCCTAATCCTAATTTTAATTTATTTCTTCCCATTTTTCATTATCCTCTTTACTCATTATTTTGCACTGATAATTATACCATATTTAAGCTATTTTTAGGGTTACAATTAGATTATTTTTTATTACATCTATATTACAAAAAAGCAAGAAATATTATTACTTAATACCTTACCAAAAGAAAAAAAGAATGGAGATTATCTCTCACACTCTTCTTTTAGTATTTCTTCTAATTTATTATAATCTTTAACACTATCAATTTCATAGATACTATTCGGTTCTAATTCTTCTACATAAACATCTAGTTTCTCAATATTATCTTTAACCATATTATCCCAGTACAAGTTCATGAACTCATTACTTTCATAGGCTTTATCGATAAAACTTACGATTTTCTCTGCAGTTTTCTTATCCCAGAAAGATACCCCGCTAAGGATTCTTCCTGCTTTACTGTCCACGATAATATCTTGTACTTTATAATCATCACCGTAGATTAAGAACCATTCATTCTCACAATCTTCACGGTAAACACTGAAATATGTCGAACGATCAATATCAGTTCTAAACATATTTTTGAATAAATAGTTATCTGCATCGATTACGTAGCTATCCGCCAATTTTTCCTTAACTAAGTATAATGAGTAAAAATTGTTATACTCAGCGTATTTATCGTTAAACACTAACTCTACATTATACTTTTCTTTTAAATAATCGAATTGTTCATGTAAATATCCAACAACAACGATTATTTCATCTATTCCTTTTTCTTTTAAAAATTCAATTTGATATTCCACAAGCGGCTTATCTTTAACCTTTATTAAAGCCTTGGGAGTATTATCTGTCATCGGTCTAAGACGCGTTCCTAAACCCGCAGCTAATATAATTGCTTTCATTATCTATTTGTTACTCCTCTCTAACAATAACATAAACACCTAGTATGATAATAATAGATGTAACTACTAATTGTAAATTCACCTCTAATGCGACAAAAATCATCGAGAATAATATCGTCCAAACAACATAACTAACATTTAGTCCTGTTGCCTTAGCTG
The DNA here is from genome assembly GCF_963519265.1 of uncultured Gemella sp. Lineage (GTDB taxonomy): Bacteria > Bacillota > Bacilli > Staphylococcales > Gemellaceae > Gemella. The sequence goes on from NZ_CAUQNQ010000003.1 coordinate 9,358, forward strand.
GTTCTAATTTATTAATCGCCATATAATATAAAATATACGATACCATATTACTAACTACGAAGAAGACGATAAGTCCGCCGAATTTCACATCAAGACTCGTTTCAATTCCTAGTCCATTGAATGATATTATTACTAAATACGCTAAAAATGATGTCACCTGACGGATTAATAAAGTCTCTAGCTCATTAAGATTATTTTTCATAGCATATGAACTAAGAACACTCTCACTACCCCATGCAACTGCACAAATCAATGCAAACATAAATCCAAGATAAAATGATTCAACCTGTTCACTCTTATAGCTTTGGATAAAAATACCAACAATAATAAGCGCTATTCCTAATAGTGTTTTCGATGAGACTTTATTTTTTAAAAATATCACAGCCAGTATCACCGACACAGCTGGATAAATCGCTGTAATCGAAGATGTCAACCCACTTCCTATATACTTCACCGCATATAGATTACATTGCATCCCAATAGGTCCCGCAAGAAGCGCACCTACAATAACACTAACACTTTTTATATTCGTAAAAATCTTTAAATTAATTGTTTTATACTTAACTAAAATAATCGCCAATAAAACAAAAATACTAATAAAATCATGGATTACAGCAACCGCAAAAGGCGATATATTATACAGTGAAAATATACACGCACTAATCGCAAGCCCAAGCCCCCAGAACATACCAGATAAAAGTCCAGCTGAAATTCCTACTTTATTTTTCATAACTTTCTACATACTCCTTTAAATTCTTAACCGCTCTTAGGTATCTATCTTTACCATAAGTTCCAAAATCTGCACCCTGTTCTTCTTTATAAATCGTCCATAGACTCCACAAGAAGTCCTGTAATATTTTATAAATCATAATCTTAGCTACGCTAACTGGAGTATCTTCACTAAAGTACGCTTTAAAGAATTCCCCTTCCTCGGCTTTTCTAAAGTTAGACTCCAAGAACAACGCCGCCAAATCCCACATCGGATCATTCATCGCAGAATATTCCCAATCAATAAGATAAATACGCCCATTCTCATCTTCAATGAAATTCTCCGGCACAAGATCGATATGACAAGATTTTTTATCGACACCAATATCTTCTAGATGATTTTGTAGAGAAAATACCTTCTCCCTTATCTTCTCATAATAAGGATAATTGATATTACCTTCAATCAGATTTTCATATTTTCTTATCTCATCGAAGACTCTAAATTCACCTTCAAGAACCTTCCCAGAGCTATGTACTTTTTTTAGAATATTCGCAACTTCTTCTTTCTTCGCTTTTAAATAATGCGCATCAAAAGTCGTTGCATTCTCAATATATTCATTTACCTTTATTCCAGATTCAATATCAAAGATATAGTTTTTTACATCTAAACCTAAATCAGCAAGATTCGCAAGATTATTTTTCTCCGCAACCCTATTGATTAGCTTATCAGTTCCTTTACCAAAGAACTTAACTATATACTTGTTACTCGTAGTTTCCACTAGATAGTTACTATTCGTCATACCACCTAGCTTTTCAACTTTTACTACTTCCTCAGATTCAGTAAGTAGCTTTTCTATTTTAGTTTTTATTAGTTGTTTCAATGTAAAGCCTCTTTTCTACATTACAATATTACTTACCATTATAACATAAAATGTGATAATTCATAGAAATAATATTACTTATTTTAATATTACAAGATAGAAAGGTGACTCAGAAAACCACCTTAATAGTTTCATGAATCACCTAAATTATTTTTATTCTATTATATCTCCCACTTAAAGACTGTCTTAAATGCAGTATTTAAATCAGTCATAAACACCCTATGAATGTCTTTAATATTTCTCACAGGTTGCTCAAGTTCAATAATATTCTTAAATCTTCTTTCGAATTTCTTATTACTCAGCATCTCGATAGCTTTTTCAAAGTCGATTCTACCAGAACGTGATGAACCTATTAGCATTAGTCCTTTTTCTAAGATATCACGTGTATTGATATTTACCTTATATTCACTAACTCCCATAAGTACCAAACTTCCTTGTGGTTTGATGTACTTGATTAAGTCATTTATCGCGTATCCACTACCATCTCCACCACAACATTCTACACCATGATCAAAAGTTAAGTTTTCAGGAATATCATCAGTAATGTATCTTTCTTTTGCAAAACTGAATAGTTCTAGTTTCTCCCAGTGGCGACCTATTACGATTATCTCACACTCTGGTAGAGTGTAGTTTATTATGTTTGCCATAACATAAGCTAGGCTTCCATCACCGATTATCGCTATTCTTTCTTTTTTACTATGTGAGTTCTTTAAGAATCTGTCCATTGCGTGCATACCAACACTTATGAACTCTGTAATAGCCGCAACAGAATCTTCTACACCATCATAAGCTACCACTCTATCTTTAGGCAGAGTTACGAATTCTCTCATGAATCCATCAAAACCACTTGATAGGAAGTGTGTTCCTGGCATGTAGTTTTCATAGAATTCTTCGTCACTTTGTCTTGGTGGTTGGTTAGGTATCATTACTACCTTTTGTCCTACTTTATATGTCCCTGTTGGATCTGCAATTACTATTCCTGCACATTCATGAATAAGTGCCATAGGCAGTTTTTTAGCTAGTACCTTAGGATCTCTTTTCCCTTGGTAGTATCTTTGGTCTGCGTGACATAGTGCCATATAGTTTGGACGGATGATGATTTTATCACCATCGTTTATATTCTCTTCATTGTATTTTACATTAATAAATTTCGGTTTAATTAATTGATATATTTGATTTATCATATTATTCGTCCTCTAGCATACTCTTAGCTATCTTAAGGTCGGTTACTGTAGTTATTTTGATATTTGAGTATTCTCCCTTAGCTAGTGCTACTTTTTTCCCTTTTATAACGAATATCTTACATGCATCTGTAAGTATTTGTTTTTCCTCTTTGTCTAATGAGTTATATAGATTTAAGAAATCTAAACATTTGAAGCTTTGAGGTGTTTGACCTTGGTAGTAGTGTGCTCTGTTTGGAATGTTTGAAATATATTCTCCGTTAGTGCTCTCTACGATTGTATCTACTGCTTCCACTACAGTATCTACTGCATCACTCTCTTTAGCTAGACGTATGTTGTCTTTAATGATTCTAAGTGTGATGAATGGGCGAACTGAATCGTGAGTAACGATAATATCTTCGTCAGTTAACGGTTTGTATTCATTAATTCTGTTTATGATATTTTCAATCGTTGTATTTCTATCAACACCACCAGGTGTAATAATGATTCTATCAGCAAAGGCTGAAACATATTGTTCAACTAAGTCTTCAGCATGAGATACCCAATCTTCATGAACACCGACTACGATTTTTTCGATTTCAGGTTCTAATAAGAACTTCTCAATTGTGTGAATAAGTATTGGTTTCTTACCTAATTCTAGGAATTGTTTTGGCATATTACTTATTCCCATTCTAGTTCCTGTTCCACCAGCTAATATTCCTGCGTATATCATTTTCTTCTCCTTTTAAATACTATTTTTTAATATATTATCTACTTTATTATATCATAGAGAATCAATAAACTTCAAAAATCTTCTATCTTAAACTTATAATTTTCAGCTAATAAATTAAAAATATGATATAATGTAAAATAGAATTTTAGAAAGGATTTCCTTTAAATGAAAAACATAAAAGTCAATGCATTAGCAAGTTTAATGGTTAACATACTGAACATAGTTTTCCCATTAATCACTAATCCTTATCTGACTAGGATACTTAGTAAATCAAACTACAGTTATTTCAACACAGCAAATACATGGGCTAGTTTTGTCGTTCCTATAGCAGCTTTCGGTATTTATAACTACGGAATTAGATCAATAAGTAAAGTTAAAGATGATAAAAATAAAATTAATTACGTATTTTCAAAATTATTTTACATATCAGTAATTACTTCGATTACTGTAACGGCCTTATATTTTATATTTATTAGCGTAGGGGAATATGAAACTGAAAATCTAAAAACATTATATTATATACTTGGAATTCAAGCACTATTTCAGTTTTTAAATATTGAATGGATGAATGAAGCATACGAAAACTACACATTTATTCTTTACAAAACTTTATTTATTAGAATCGCAATGTTAGTATCAATCTTCGCATTTATAAAAACAGAAGATGATATTATACCTTATGCAATCATAATGAGTGCTACTACAATCTTAAACTATCTACTAAGTTTCTTATGGATAAAAAGAGAAGTTTCATTTGTTAAAATAGAATTGAAAGAATTATTATCATCTAGTAAAGCACTTACTGTTATGCTATTATTAACTGATGCCAATATGCTTTATACTCTACTTGATAGAATGTTTATTACGAAGAGCCCTGATACGAACTATATTTCATACTATACTATATCTTTCAACATAGTTATGCTTATAGCCAGTGTGCTTAGTGGAGCTCTAAGTGTTAGTTTACCAAGACTGGGATATTATTTAGGAAAAAAAGATTATAATTCATACGAAAACCTAATCAACCAAGGTTCTTCTCTTTTCTTTTTCCTAATGATGCCGACTAGTATAGGAATAATGATTCTAGGAACATATGCAACTGTTATCTATTCATCAGATAAATATTTAGAGGCAGGAATAGTAACAAGTATATTTGCGATTAGAACTATTATTTGGGCTATTGAGATGATACTAGGAAAGCAAATTATATTTATCAATGATTTCGAAAATAAATTGACTTCATTTTACTTTATCGGTGGTGGATTAAATGTAGTGTTAAATTCAACATTATACTTCTGTAATATTTTTAAACCAGAATACTATATTGGAACAACAATACTTGCAGAAGGATTAGTAGTATTGCTAGAAATACAGTTCATTAAAAAACATAAGCTAATAAACTTATCAGCTGTATTTTCTTCGCTTTACAAATACCTTGTAGTATCACTTGGTTTTATTCCAATATACTTCATTACAAAATTCGTATTCCACGTTAATTCTTATGAAATCACATTAAACATGCTTATTATGGTCTGCACAGTTATAGCAATCTGTGGCATTTATTATCTAGCTATCCTAACAATACTAAAAGATTCAACAATGAACTATGCGATAAATATGGTAAAAAGTAAAATCAATAAAAACTAATAAAGGAGTACTTATGAAAATCTTAAAAACACTTATAATAATCGTATTAGTATCTATGATTTTTCTTCCAACAGTACATGCAAAGTCTGATGATAAACTACATATTATAACTGTTGCCGAATGGTCTGACGCGATGATATTAGAAAGTAACGGGCACTATGCAATGATTGATACTGGAGAAGATTTTTCATATCCAGATGGTTCAAATCCACGATATCCCGATAGAGAAGGTATAACAAAAGATAGAGATAAAATCACACAAGATAGATTATTTGCCCACATTAAACAATTAGGTATTAAAAAATTTGATTTCATCATTATTACACATGCCCACTCTGATCATATCGGCTCTGCACACGATGTTTTGAAAACTATTCCTACGGATAAACTTTATATAAAAAAATATAGTGACGATAGAATTTCTGATAAAACAAGACTTTGGGATAATTTATATGGATATGAGAGAGCATTAGAAGCAGCAAAAGAAACTAAGACTACTGTAATTCAAGACATTACTGAAAAAGATTCACACCTAATGCTAGGGGATATAAAAATTGACTTATTAAATTATGAAAATGAATACGAGAGTGATGGTTCATTAAAAAAAGTATATGACGATAATTTAAATTCAATTCTAGCAATAGTAAACATAAACAATACTAAGATTTTCTTAGGTGGGGATTTAGAAAATACTGAAAGACACCTTGAAGAAAAATATGGCCCATTAATTGGTCAAGTAGATGTTATGAAATTTAATCATCATGTAGAAACAACAAAATCAAATACAAAAGAATTTGTGGATAAACTTAATCCTAAAAAGATTATTAAAACTGGTATTAGACCTGTAGAAGAAAAATATGCTGAATATCTAAAACAAAAAAATATCAGCATTATAAATGCTGGTCAACTAGACAGAGCAGCGATTTCTTTAGAGTTCAATAATGGGGAAGTAAAAGATATTTCTAATGATTATCCTCACTATGGATTCTATAATGAGAACAATACATTAAAATTTAAAAACTGGAAAAATAAAGCCCCAAAAGATGGATGGACACAACATAACGACAATTGGTATTACTTCTTTAATTCTGGAACTGTCGCTGTTGATTGGAAATATCTTGATAATAACTGGTACTATTTTAATAATGATGGTTCTCTAAGAACAGGTATTGTGGAAGATAATAACAACCTTTACTATATCGACAAAAACAAAGGTATGTTGACAAACTCTTGGAAAGAAATTGATTCAAACACAAAATACTATTTCAAAAAAGATGGTAAAGCCGCAAAAAATGAATGGGAAAACCTCTATCATTTTGGAACAGATGGGACACCAAGTAAAAATAAATGGATTGGTTTCCTTCATACAAATAATGATGGACGACTTAGTCTTTCTGATTATAGAAACTATCCACTTTCAATTGTGCTAATAGCAATAATCATATATATAGAATATAAAATAAAAAATAGAAAGCATCGTGGTTATTAAAATCACGATGCTTTCCTATTTAAAAATATTTGTTCTCTTATCTGTTTTATTGGGGAGTTAAAAATATTATGAGATAGTACGATACTCAATAACACTGCAATTAATAGAAACACTAGTTTCCCACTAACTCCATAATTAAATACATTAGAGATGTTAAATACTTTATTCAAAATATAATATATATGCATATGCCAAAAATATACATTTATAGAATTTTTCCCCATGTCTGTAATTAAGAACATCCTTCGATTAGGCATCAACATTATAAGAGCAAAGCACATTCCAAAAGATATGGTATAGCTAGCTAATCTTGCTAATGGAGCGTAACTCATTATCTGAGGGAAGAATGGATTTCTTCCTGTGAATAAATATCTTAATCGATAAAAAATATCCAATTCATAAATACACAATCCTAACCAAATTACTACGATAAATCCAGCCAAGAACTTATATTTAGAATTTTTATCTTTAAGACCCACTATATCAAAGTTTTGTAATAATACCCCACTTAAAAAGAAGGGAAAGAATATTATTATTCTTGATAGATATAGAAAATCACCTATTCCTGGATCATATCCTACAAAGCAAGCTAGGACTATCGAAAACACTAAAATATATTCCTTATTTTGTTTCTCAATTATTTTTAAAATTACCATATATGCTGCCAAAGCAAACATAAACCATGAAATCCCACCATCTGATAATAATAAAAATTCAACTTTTATAGTCCCTAGTAATCTTTCCACAACCGCTGAAACTATCTTGTAAGCAAAACCAATACTCATAAAAAATATCGCTTTACTTGTAATATCTTTATTTTTAAACATCAGTCCTGATATAAAAATAAAAAGTGGTATATGAAATGAATAAATAAATAAAAATATACTATCATATATATTAGATACATCGGTAAATTGATCCGCAAAGTGCCCAATAACCACACAAGTTACAAGGAAAAATTTTAAATTGTCCCATAATGCTATCCTATTTCCCATAATACTTTCTCCTAGATTTAGTTTACTTATCTTTTCTCAACACAACCTCTGCTAACTCTGCATTCCCGCTCTTATAAATCGGATTTTCTTTCCAATTATAGTTAGTATTAGGAGTTTTAAAATCTTCTCCATATAAAGTTCTTAAATACTCCTCAGTGTTAGTCGGAACCTTTACTTTTAGATTTTTAAAATCACATTCTTTTAAACCAAAGAATGGAATTTCATAGTGGTAAACCTCATATCTAGTAGGATTTCCTAATGCATTTGTCATGAAAAATATTGTATCAGAAGATACTTTATCTTCTTCCTTTTTATAGATAATAAAATCTACATTAAGGCCTTTATAACTGTAAGATACCTCAACTAAATCTTTATCAAAATAAAACTCTTTTGTTCGTTTAAAATCATTTTCAGAAAGATATTTTTCTATAACTTCAAATTCTTCTAGACTTGAAACTTGAATTCCGAAATCCATGTCTAAATCATGGCTAATAAAATCATTTTCTCGATAAAATCCCAATAACGTTCCAAAATCTAACCAAATATTATAATCCTTCAAATCAGAACTATAAACAGTACTCAGAATTTCCTCAAAGTTTTCTTTTAACAAACTACTTCTTTTAGAATCTAATTCAATATTAGCTTTTTCATTTAATTTTTTTATTAGAGGAAGATTTTTAACCACATCCTTCTTATCACCTAAAAAACTGGCTAAACTCCTCTTAAGCCATTGCAACATACTAGTTCTCCTTCTTAATATACGCTACAAAATCATCATGCTGTATTCTTTTTTCTAATGGTGGAATCTCTATATAGTCCGAACCATAAATTGTAGTTAAAATATGATCATAATCTTTTGGTATATTATATACTCTATCCTCAAATTTACATTCAACTACTTCATCTAAAGCCTTAGCATCTATCTTAGTACTGTATTTTTTAGATTCCATTAAATAATCTATATACTCACCATTACCAGGTACTTTAGAAAAATCATTTAATTTCTTGTTCCATGTTTTTACTCTCGTTAATCTGAACACCACTAACATTAGATAACGAATAATATTCTTAATACCCGCTTCTTTATTTCTTATTCCATATAAAGTGTATACAGATAGTCTACGATACATATCTAGTTTTGTGATTTCTTTATTTACATCTTTATAGTCATCAAAGGGAAAAACATCTACGCAGATACCTAATTCTATATCATTTTGTATGTAGTTATTTTCATAAACAGTTCTACTATCATAGACTCTATAAAATGGATAAGGGTATCTAGAATCATTTTCCCAAGAAACAACCTTGTAAATACTATTATTATCTTCTAAAATTGCTTGGTATAATTTATCATATTCAGTTCTCTTTAAAGCAATATCCAAATCATCGTCCCATGGAATAAATCCTTTATGCCTAACTGCACCCAACAAACTTCCATAAGCTAATGAATAATTAATACCTTTTTCTTTACAAATATTATGAATATAATCCATAACTCCTAATTCTACTTCTTTAATTTCATCAATATCTAATTTTTTAAAATTACTTTTATCTGTACTCACTATAGAATAGAAATAACCTGCCATTAAGAATAAGATGATACCTAATAATGAAATTCCATAAAATGTAGAACTTAAGAATAGATTAGACACTAAAATCACCATCAATATCATAATCATTGATAATAAATCTTTATTTACTAAATCTTCTTTTTTATCTCTAAATATTCGTTTTATCATTGATATGAAAAATGATAATACAAATATTCCCATCAAGATAAAGCCTACAATTCCATTATAAAATAGAATTTCTAAATATCCATTATGAGTAAGATAATGCTCTTTTATTATATACTCATCTGGATTCGTCTTTTTACCTATTTCATACCAGTTTCCACCTGAATAACCAAAGATAGGTTTTTTAGGTACAAAAGATGCCGTAGATTTCCAAATTGCAAATCTATTATTAGAAATATTTTCTTCACTTGTATCTGTTCTTTCAAGAGAAAGATTGTTATCTTCATTTTCTAACTTTTTATCCTGAGCCTCTAATCTTTCTTTATTGTAATGTAAATATTGTTCACTAATGAAATTAACTGCTTTATAACTGAATAATACAACTACTATCGCCAATACTACTTTAAATAGTGACCTGATATTTTCTCTTTGATAAAACATCACTATTGAATATATAACAGCAGCTATCATCATACAGATAAACGCAGTTCTTGAACCTGATAATACTATATAAATAAAATTCAATACAATAGCTAATATACTTATATTTTTATATATTTTTATAAAGTTATCGATTTTTGTAATTAAAAATATAATTACAATTAGCGAAATTAATGATAGAAAGTTTGGGCTTGCCAAAATACCAAATAATCTAGACTCTACAAACCCTTGTCTAATATACAACCCTTTATAGTCATGTACTCTATAGCCTTTCAATAATACGAATTGAATTAATGAAACTAATACTCCAAAAGTATTAAGTAGAGTAACTACATAAAAAAAGTAATCATATATTTTTTTACTCTCTTCTCTAGTTACTCCCGTAAATATAGGAAATACCGTTAAGAAGTAAATATAAAATACTAATGCATTTTTTATATTTGTAGAATAACCATAAGATATCACTAGAATGCTGGTAATTATATTAAAAGCAAAAAATAGTAATAGGTACTCTATTGTTTTTATCTTTAGATAAACTTTCTTAATAACTAAGTTATACGTTGCTAAAAGAATTCCAAGTAATGTCATCCCCCCTGCAACTACTTTGTTAGCTGAAATAAATTGTAGTGGCACTATTAGACCACACATACAATAAATAGCAACTATTAAAATAAATGCCAGATTTATTTTAAAATAATTTTTTTCTATCAGTTTTAACATACTCTAATTAATATCCTCTCTTCTCTATTATTTTTCTATATAGATTTCTATTCAATAATAAGGCAACAAATCCAATTTTTCTACCTTTTGTAAATAATGAATCTGTTAAAATACTCTTACTATGATCTTTTAAATACGATATTAACTTATTTTCTAATTTTTTATCATTATAATCTTTATCTAACAATAGCCTATCTAATACATAAAAATACGCCCAATTCATCCTCATCTGAGCTACCTCTTTTAATTCAGGATATTTCTCTAAAATAATCTCTTTATTCTGTTCATAAGCTTCTATTACATTTAAAAACTTAAGTGAAAATTTTTGGGTAGTAATGCTATTTTCTCTATGGACATAGTAATATTTTTTCTCATTAGTTGCTACTATTTTATTGCACTTATCTAATAACTTTATCATAATAAATGCATCTTCAGCGATTTTCCCAATTTCAAATTTGAACTCTGAAAATAAACTCTTTTTATATAATTTATTAACAGCTGTTACAGATAATATCTTAGCTTCCATAACCATTTTAATAGCTTCTTGAGGACTAAGCTCCCATGTTTTCTTTTCAGTTACTTGAGCCTCAGGAAGATTATGATAGACATCATAATGTCCACACATGGATAAATCTGCGTTTGCAGCTTTTAGATTATTTATCAGCATTTCATACATATCTTCATCTATGTAATCGTCACTATCTATAAATCCGATTAACTCGGCTTCAGCTTCAGCTATACCAACATTCCGCGCATCAGACAAACCACCATTTTTCTTATGAATAACCCTTATTCTATCATCTTTCTTTGCGAGCTCGTCACAAAGTTGTCCACTGTTATCAGTAGATCCATCATTGACTAAAATAATTTCTAAGTTTTTATAAGTTTGATTGATTATTGAAGCAACACAACGCTCTAAGTATTGCTCTACATTGTATACCGGTACTATTACACTAATTTTTTCGTCCATAATATTCCCCTTTATACTTAAGATAACTATTTTCCATATCCGCTATAACTACATCATGATGTGGTACTTGTTTTTCTTTTGGTGGAGGTGTCATATAGTCACCAAATGCTGTTTTTAGATAAATATCATACCCCACTGGTATTGGCATTTTAGTATTTTCAAAATCTATAAAGATATTATCCTCAAATGCTTCAATTGGATATTTTTTCTTCATATATCCAGGCCCTGTACAAAGTTCTGTTATACCATCACTTTCTTCAAGTGTGTATTTCATCATTTCTTTTTCAGCTTTTTTCCAGATTTTATAACGTAATTTACTTGTCGTTAAACTCAATAACATAGAACTAATATATTTAACTAATTTACCATGTTTTTCTGGAATAGTCTGCGCACAGAATAGTGAGTAAATCAATGCCCAACGAATTTGTTTTTTTCTATCCGCTTCATTTTTAGGATAATAATCCAAAGGAATAACATCTAAAGCTAAACCATGTGGTATATCTAGATCTTGTTGATATGGTTTTATACATGTTGTTTCTCTATCACGAATCGTGATAAATAAGTTTCTATCAACGAAGTTACTATCACTTTTTGATAAGAAATATTGTTCTTTAGCATACTTTCTCCAAAGTTCTGGAAGTTTTTCATAGTCTTTTCTAGGCATGAAAAAATCTAAATCATCATCCCAAGGGATAAATCCTTTATTTCTCAGTCCACCAATAGCTCCACCACCACAAAGATAACAAAGTAAGTCATGTTCACGACAAAATTCTACAAAATATTCAGCCATCTCTAAGCTTTTATTTTGTATTTCTTTTAAACTACTCACCTACTACCTCCTCAACTATTTCCTTGAAGTTTTCAATAATAACAGCTACATCTTCATCACTAAGTCTAGTGTGTAAAGGTAATGTTATTTCTTTTACATAGTAATTATATGCGTTAGGATAGTTTTCAATATCAAATCCTAAGTTTTTATACGCAGTTAATAACGGTAATGGTTTATAGTGAACATTACAGCTAATTCCACGCTCTGCCATTTTAACAATTATCTCACCACGTTGTTCAAATGTAGCACCTTCAACATGAGTAATATAAAGGTGTCCACAAGATTTATAATAGTCTGAACTGTGACTTAGGCCTTTAATTTTTGTTCCTTCAAAACCTTTATTGTACTTACTAATAATGTTATCACGACGTTCTAAAAGTTTTGGATAACGATCTAGTTGAACTAATCCAATAGATGCTGCGATATCAGTTAAATTACATTTATATCCAGGAATAACAATATCATACTCCCAAGATCCTGCTTTTGTTTTAGCTAAAGCATCTTTTGTTTGACCGTGAAGAGAATATATTTGATATTCTCTATATAACTCTTCGTTATCAAAGTTTTCATTTTGTTTCCATGTTACACTTCCACCTTCAGCAGTAGTGAAGTTCTTTACAGCATGGAATGAAAATGTCGTAAAGTCAGCTACAGAACCAATTTTCTCACCTTTATACATACTTCCTAAAGCATGCGCGCCATCAGCTACTACAGCCACTCTACCAAGCTTTTCTTGATATTCACTATTGGCTTTGAATAAGTGTTTCTTACTCTCCACTACCTCAAAGATTTTATCGTAATCACATGGTATCCCTGCTAAATCAACTGGAATAACAGCTTTTGTATTCTCAGTAATAGCATCAGCTAAAGCGTCGTAGTCCATCTCATGGCTATCTTCAGCAATATCAACAATAACAGCCTTCGCTCCGACATGATAAATCACACTACAAGAAGCTGTGTATGTCATCGCAGGAACGATAACTTCATCACCTTCACCAATACCTAGAACACGTAATGTTAATTCTAACGCTGCAGTTGCTGAATTAAGACAAACAGTTTTCGGTGTATTAGTAAATTCAGATAATCTTCTTTCTAATTCTTTTGTCTTCGGTCCAGTTGTAATCCAACCTGATTTCAAAGTATCTATTACTTCATTTATTTCTTCTTCACTAATATCCGGTGGAGAAAATGGTATATTATATTTTTTCATCTCAAACTCCTAATTATTAAAATTCTACTTAAAAGTATCTTAACTCTATTTAACAACCGCAATAGTAGTTCTTATCATTATTTTAATATCATTTATAACACTGAATTCTTCAATGTACTTTAAATTATATTTCATCTTGTCTGGAAGAATTTCCTTCACATAGATTTCATCTACACTTCTTCCACTTCCTTTGAATTTCTCAATAACTTCGTCTTCATCTTTGTATTCGATACTCGCTGGAGAAGTTATCCCAGCAGGAAGAAGTAATGTTGCATTCATTTCATCAGTGTACTTATCTACATATTTCGCTACTTCCGGTCTTACACCAACAAAGCTCATATCACCTACAAGTACGTTTATAAGTTGAGGTAGTTCATCAAGACGTAGTTTACGTAGCTTATGTCCGACCTTACTAATACGAGGATCATTTTGCTGAGTAACAGCTGTTCCAAGCTTATCAGCATCTTTAACCATAGTTCTAAACTTAAAAATTCTAAAAGTTCGACCATAAGTTGTAATACGCTCTTGCCTGTAAAATACAGGACCTTCACTATCAAGTTTTATCCAAATAGCTATTCCTAAAATTATCGGCGATAAAGGGATAAGCAAAATTAATGCAAGCACCTTATCAAAAAGTAATTTTAGAAATAATGATATCTTCTTCTTTTCAATAGAAGCTCTATACTTTTTTACGGCTTCTGTTTCAAATCTATTATCAATGTTCATCTTTCACCTTAATAGCCAATCAACTGTTTCGATTAGCTCTACTAATTTATTTCATCTCTTTATTATACCACACTTCGCAATAGAACAGAAGAAATGAAAGCAAAAAAGACAACCAAATTAGGTTGTCTTAAATGATTTTCCAATAAGAAATGGAAAACTATTATTAATTATCTTAGCAATTACTTCACATAATAGTATTGCTAATAATAATTCTACACTAGCTATTATATAATTACTAACAAATATTCCTGTATACTTACTCGCAAGCTGCTCCATGATTATGTCTAAAATATATAAAACTATTGGTGAATGATATGCATAATATATCAATGTGTTGCTACCAATTCTCTCTAATATTTGTATATTTGGAATATTTTTGAATAATATAAAACTTGCCCAGATACCAAAGAACGCAGCAACAAAATATAAGAAAGTCGAATTAATCTGTTGGTAATAAAGATCTACTCTAGTGTTATAAACTCCACATATAATACTTACTACAACAACTGGTAAAAAATATTCTTTTCTGAAATACCTTTGTAAAGTATCTAGATTTTTTCTTAATATATATCCTGATAATATGAAGATAGTCGCATACGGTACAAGATCAAAACTCCAAATCAACCAAAATTCCATTACATATAGTTTTTTTCCTAAACTACCACACAGTATAAGCACAACAAATACAATTACATATTGATATAGTTCATCACTGTATTTTATCGCAAAATAACAAACTAATTCCGCTAAAAACAACACATTTAAAAACCACAGTTGATAATAAATATGCATTCTATCTGCTACTATCATGGCTTTTATAAAATGTATAATATCTATTTTCAAAATAAATTGCGGTTGCAAAATAAATGATTTAATAAAAAATATAGAAATATTCATTAAAAAGCAAGGTATAACTATAGTTTTAAATTTTCTAGAAAAGAATTCAAAGAACGAAGTATACTTTGCTACATTTAAAGTCATTCCAGATAAAAAGAAAAATAAAGGTATATGGAATATATATAGTAATAATTTTACCTTGGCTGGAGTGTATCCCATGTGACCAGCTATTACTAAGATTATGCAAAAAGCCTTCAACATATCGATATATTTAATTCTCTTACTACTCATTACTTATCACTCCTTAAAATATATATATTCATATCATTTAAAATATCACTTTCTTTTACAAAGTAAACATCCTTATCATAGTTTTCTTTAAACAATACTCTGATTTTATCGAAAGAACTAGAGTCCTTGGGTAAAATAAATTTAATATTATCACTATTTACCGCACTAGAAAGTATATTATTCGTATCTTTCACTCCAAATTCTTTTAGTTTATTATGATATTCAGGCGAGAATGTTTGCCAGGTCCCAAAAGTTATTATGTTTTTTGTTAACTTATCTGTCTCAACAAAAACCTTACTAACATTAGGTTGCGAACTAACTAAGTTTCCATATCCTGAAATAATATATAAATTATCTTTATTATTGACTAGTATATTATTATAAGCCTTATTAAAATCATAAGAGTGATAATTAAACCAATACAATTCATTTTTCCCATATTTCCATATAGAGCCCATTAATAGTATGCATAAAATTGTAAAGATAACATTTTCTAGATTATTCAATAATTTATAATTTCTTTTTATAAATAACTCATTTCCATATACAATAAAGATAAATAGAGCTAGAATAATGATAGGTATATAAACTCTCTCTACTACTCTTTGTCTAACTATTAGCGCTGTTAGCAGAGCTAAAGGACTCAAAAATAGCAGATATCCATAATAACTTTTAGATTTATAAAATATAAAAACAAGAATTACAAAAAATGTAAACAACTTATAAAACTCATTAGAAAAGTACTCAAGTATTATCTTTTTAATCGAAAAATTATATTTTTCTGATACTGATCGTACTCTATCAAGATTATCTAATAACTCATTACTAAAGATTTGTTTTTCTGAGAGTATCCAAGAATTATGACTTACTAATGTATTTTCAGTAATACCAATCTTATCTAGACTTTCTTTTTTTTCAGAATAATCAATAGCAGGATAGTCTCTTATCAAAGTACTCTTTTCATTCCATTCTATATAAGATTTTTCTACATCATCACTTTGTATAAATAACCAATTTGCTAAACTTACAATAAAAATTGTACTAATTAAAATAGCTGTTTGTTTTACCTTTTTATTCCTAATTAGTTCAAATACGATTATCGCTGAACATATTACTAAAAGACTGGGTATTATTTGAACTCTAAGAGAGATACCTATAAATATAAGTATAACAGCAAAAACTATGTTTTTTTCTTTATAAAGTAAAAATATTCCGGAGATAGATAACAAATAAGCAACCACAGAATATGTAAAATATTTTAATAAAGCAAACTCTATTACTAAAACTATTATCCATAGAACTATTTTATATTTTCTATCTCGAAACAGATAAAGCAAACATGAAAAACTTATACTATACGCTGATGCTAAAAAAACGAAATAAATATTAATATTTGAAAATAAACTTTGTAATATTACTAATATCCTAGTTAATACTATTCCCATGTAGGGAAGTAACATATATTCTTTATTTAAAATTGAATAATTAATTGTAACATCATCAACAGCATGATAAATATAACCATATAAATATCTATATAGCACTACAATAAATAATGGTATACCAATTGAAATTATTAACGATGTAGTTTTCTTCACTATTTACCTGCCTCCTTCCCTTAAAATATAATATTAAAAATTTAATAACACTAGTATAATACTATAATTAAAAGGTTTTTTCAAATTAAAGATGATTTTACTTTTCTTTATTTAGAACTACCATCATTTTCGTATTAAATAACACTTTATTAGCCTACTTACTTTCATATATTGTAGATAATATTACGTATCCTTTTGTAAATCAAATTACTAATATGAACATGAGGTTCAGTATGTTCCCAGTGATAGTAGTCCTGAACTTTATACTGACTATAATCCTTGTTATAATTGTAAGAATTATCTTATCAGTACTTTCTAAATCT
Organism: uncultured Gemella sp.; assembly: GCF_963519265.1. Lineage (GTDB taxonomy): Bacteria > Bacillota > Bacilli > Staphylococcales > Gemellaceae > Gemella. The sequence goes on from NZ_CAUQNQ010000003.1 coordinate 26,652, forward strand.
ATAAAACTTGCAAGAAGATAGTTTCACATTATAGTGAGACTATCTTTTTACTATTTCTTCCAATATAAACAAAAACTCGAATCTAGATTCTCCCAGACTCGAGTTTTATTATTATTTAGTTCACATAGCCCAACAGCTTATAATTTTGTTTTGTTTACATAATCTCACGAGCTGATACCTATATTATGTACAGACACAAGCTAACTTTTACTCTACTTAATATTAAAATTCTTAAGTACGATACTAAATGTAGTTAGATTATGTAGTAATGCTAATAAGTTCGATGGTAATACATTTATTAACCCTAAGAATATTAGTGAACTATTAATCGATACTGTGCTCTTAACGTTGTTGCTCATTTGCACACGTAGTGTTTTTGAAACATCTGACAGTAATAATAGCGAGTTTAGTGAATCTGATTTTAGGACGACATCACTTATTTGTTTCGAAAGATCAGCACTTTCGCTCATAACAATACTTACGTCACTTTCCGACAGTGCCGCTGAGTCATTTAGACCGTCACCTATCATCAGGACATGTCTTCCTCGTTCTTTTTCGCCCTTAATATACTCAAACTTCGTAACTGGCGTCATACTTGTATGTACTTCATCAAAAGTTACGTCTTTTAAAATTTTCTTAGTTCTAATTTCGTTATCACCTGTTAACAGAACTACCTTTTTACCTTTATTTCTAAGCTCAGCTAATACTGTACTTGCCTCATCTCTTAATGGAATATCCACACAGAAAATTGAGATTAATTTTTCTTTATATCCTAAGAATAGTAGGTTATATTGTTCTTGTTTTTCGGATATGATTTGTTCTTGTTCGGCAGTAACAACTACACCTTCGTCTTTTAGCAATTGTCTACTTCCGATAACTACTTTCTCTCCGTCGATATGAGACACTATCCCTTTTGAAGCGATGTGATATAGTTCTGTGTGCATCTCTTCATGCTCAATCCCATCTTCTTCCGCCTTACTTACTACGGCACTAGCAATTGGATGATAGATATGCTCCTCTAAACATGCTCCAATTCTAAGAACTTCTTCATAAGAATATTCATAAAATGGTAGTACTTCTTGAATATATGGCTTAGATACTGTAATTGTTCCTGTTTTATCAAAAACAAATGTATCTATATCCTCATATTTATCAAGGGTTACTGAATTTTTTACCACAATTTTTTGATCGATTAGATTTTTTATAGTAGTTAGATATGCTACTGGTGTTGATAATTTCAATGCACATGAGTAGTCTACTAATAGAAACGACATCGCCTTCACGAATGATCTTGTAAATAAATACGTTAATCCCATCGCTAGGAAGTTATATTTTACGATGCTGTCGGCTAACTTAATATATTTGTAATGATATGCATCTTCTCTACTTTCAGAATCTTTCATCAGTTGAATTAAATGATGAATGCGACCATTAACCTGTGGATTTTCAACTTTTAGCTTAATCTCACCATTAACAACTATCGTATTAGAATAAACATTATCTCCGATATTCTTCACAACAGGGAAACTTTCACCTGTCAATGAACTTTCATCAACACTAGCTCCCTCACTCATCACAATACCATCAAAAAGAATTTCATTTCCTTCTGAAACTAGAATTATATCGCCTTTTTTCACCTCTGCACAAGTTATTTTTCTATTACCATCTTCTTCAACAAGCCAAATTTCTTTATCCATAGAAGTTAAACTTTGTTCTAGTACTTTTACAGATTTTTTCTCAGACCAGTTGTTTAAAGCTTCTCCTAATTCTAAGATGAACATAATAGAACTTGCTGTTTCACGAGCTCCCGTCGCCAATGACACAAGAATCGCTGCAGAATCAAGTGTTTCCATAGTAAGTTGCTTGCGTGATAGTAATTTCAGCGTATCTTTTAAATACCCTGATGCTTTCCACCATGTGTGAATAGCTCTAAATGGAAGTGGCACGAATAGCTTAGACATCGCACGCCAAAACACGGCATTCATAATAATTGAATAAGGACTTTCTTCAGCTACTGCAACCGGATTCTCATAACAGTCCTTAACTCTTTCTTTATTTACTAATTTAAAAAATTCTCGCAAACAACTGTTGCAACCATCTTTAAATATAACAACAAAAGTGTACTCATCTTGATAAAAGTCCACTTTTTGTATATTTTCGATTTTTGATGCCTGTTCTTTAAAATATACTTTTACATCTGGTGTTAAGCGAAAATTAACTCTAACCCTCGCTCTTGCACTTGAAAGATGTAGTATTTTGAAATCCATCTTATTTTTCCTCTAATTCTTGAAGATTGCTTTCTCTTTTTTCTTTTTCGTATAAGTCTTTAGCATCCGCTACAACATCGTCAGCATGTTGCTTGATATTTGATACTGTTCCTTCTACTCCATCTTTTGCCTTATATAATTTTGATAAAACAACTGAGTACCCTTTCTTCGCATCTTTACTTGATAAAAGTTTAAGACCGAAAGTCCCAAATGCTACTCCTCCTGCAAATACTCCTGGTGTTTTAAGTGCTGCTTTAGCGACTTTTAATACTTTAATTGACATATTTATTTCCTCCTTATAATACTTTATTATAATCATATTATATCATTTTACAATATATATGTAAATCCTAATATATCAAGCATAAAACTATTTTAATTAAGTTTTATAAAACTTTTTATCTCAAAAAATATTCTTACTTTTCTCAGTCTTGTATAGACATAAATTTAATGCTATATTTGGATTTTATTTTTTATTAAAACCTTATTATGTCAAAGCTTAATAGCAAATATCATCTATACTTTTCTATAATTTAACTCTAAAAATACCATAGCTCATAAATCTTCGTAAGGGAAACTTAAATTCCCAAGGAAATATTTCTTCTCTTTACTGTAGTGAACAACCTTGTTTATTAATATAAGATTTATCATAATTTTTTATAATTCACTCCATTCCCAGTCGTACCATACTGCATATTTGAATAATGAATCGATAATATGTAGATAAATATTTTTATCAACTCAAACCTTAATTTATGTTATAATAACAATGTTGAAGAAAGTGAGGCACTTGAGACAATCAAGACACTTTTGTATTAAAGAAAACATACAAAAATGAAAAAAAGTGATTTGTACTAGATGAAGTTATTAATTTTTAAAAAAATTATTTGTACTGGATTTACATATTGCTTTTGAATCGAAACATATTATTAAGAATTCGAAACAGTGATCCGTACTAGGTTTACGCACTACTTTTGAATAAAAAAACTCAATTAAATCGATAAATAAGGAGCACATTATGATTTATATTATTGGACTTGGACCTAATGATAGTTCAAACATTAAGGAAAATATCAAACAACTATTACTAGATAACACTAATGCAAAGGTTATCGCTCGTACTAAAGAGCACCCTGCGATTTCTTTCTTGGAGGAAAATAATATCGTATTTGAAACTTGTGACAGGTTTTATACAGAAAGTGAAAATTTCGAAAATACATATAACGGTATTGCGAATTATATTCTTGAAGTTGCTGAGGCTAACGATGTAATGTATCTCGTTCCTGGGCATCCTATGGTCGCTGAGCTGACTACTCAACTGCTTATAAACAGCGGTAAAGACGTAAAAATCGTTGGTGGTGAGAGCTTTTTAGATTCTTGTTTTAACGCAGCGAAGTTCGATCCTGTAGAGGGATTCTCTCTTGTTGATGCCACTGCGCTTGAGACGTTAAGACAGGTTAACCCACTACAACACCTACTTATCACTCAATGCTATGATGATTTAACTGCGGCTAATGTCTCTGACGAACTTATGTCGTTCTATCCTTATGATCATGAGGTTACAGTTATTGAGCAAGCCGGTGCAGAAGATGAGAAAATTTACACTGCTCCTCTACATGAACTTTCAGCTGCAGTTGGTGAGGACGTAAATAACCTACGTGCTTTATATATCGCACCGTTAAAAGATGGACTTAGCTTTAATATCAAAGACTACACTAAAGAATTTGATGAAAATGATGAAACTACAGAAGCTGATTTAGTAGAAAAATTAGAAAAACTTGTCGCAGGTCTTAAAGAAAATTTAAATCGAGAAGAAGACTATACAAGTGATAATTCGAAACTATTAGCTGAGATTATTAACACGTCACTTGACTTTACAATAGCTAGCGATAACTATTACGAACTTAGTGACATTCTTTCTGAAATGAAAGCAGACAGAAAAAAATAATTTTATAATAAGGATAATAATATGGATAAGGTATTAGCTTTTAGCAAAAAATTATTAAAAGAAGTTATTGATAAAAATTCAGTCGTCGTTGATGCTACAGCTGGAAATGGAAATGATACATTGTTTCTAGCGAAGACTTCAGCTAAAAAAGTCTATGCATTTGATATCCAAGAATTAGCAATAAAAAATACTACGAGTCTAATCGAAGAAGCTGAGCTATCAGATAAATGCGAGGTTATTCTTGATTCGCACTTTGAATTTAATAAGTATATAGATGAAAAAATTCGTGCAGTTATCTTTAATCTGGGATACCTACCGAATGCAGATCACGAGATTACTACACTAGCTGAGACGACACTTGCGACGATTAAAAAGTTCTTATTACACTTAGAAGTTGGTGGAAGAATCGTTATTGTTGTCTATTGGGGACATGAGAATGGTAAGGTAGAAAAGGAAGCATTGTTAAATGAACTTCAAAATCTCGACCAAAAAGAAGCTGAAGTATTGGTTTATCAATTTATAAATCAGAAAAACAACGCACCATTTATTATTGCGATTGAAAAGAGAAAGGAAATTTCATGCGAGAAATAGAAATAGAATTTAAAAACTTACTTACAAAAGATCAATATGCGTCACTATTTGAAAAATATGACTTAAAGAATTCTGAAAAAATAATAAACAAAAATTTCTACTATGATGATGCAGATGAAAGTTTCAAGAAAATCGGAGCAGCACTAAGAATTCGTTATACAAATAAAAAAACAGAGATGACTCTAAAGGTAAAAGGTGAAACTCAAAATGTTGAGATAAACGTACCTCTTGATGAAAAATATCCAAAAGAGCCAACGGTACTGCCAATTTTGCCGAATGAAATTATCGCTGAGCTAGAGCGAATGAACGTGAAGATTAAAACTCCAATGCTGATTCAAAAAATCGAGACGTTAAGACACGAAGTTACTTTAGAAGAAGGCTTATTGGTACTTGATGAGACAACATTTATCAATGATATCGTCGATTATGAATTAGAATTCGAGACAAAAGATTACGAAACAGGAGTAGTCGCATTCGAGAAATTATTAGAAGAAAACAATATAGACAAAAATCCTGCTAAACCAAAAATAGCAAGAGCTGTTGAGTATTCAAAAAGATAAAACTAAATAAAGATTTAAGAAACAGCGCTCTGTCAACTTCGGGGCATGGGAGAAATCATACTAGAAGGTATGGGCTCAAAAGTCCTAAATTTTAACAAAGTGTATATGAAAACTCATAAACGCAGTGGTTTATTGACATCTAAATTCGCTTTATAAAAGCTTTTTAGATGTCTAATAAACTTTGCGGGGGTGACTCGACAAAATCGATTTCTTAAAAATCACAATTTTTGAGTCACTCCCTTTTTCACCTATCATATGCAATTTAGGATAATTCGACAAAATCGATTTCTCTGAAATGACGATTTTCGAGTTATTTCCTGACATAGTAGTTTTTTATTATAACTTATTAGGGGCGTGAGGTGGCACTCGCACCCTAATTTCAAAATGGAAATTTTGACTGTTTTTTCCATTTTGAACTCTTTTTTTCTTCCCAAATTGGAAATTTTACCCGTTTTTTCCATTTTGAACTCTCTTTTTCTTCCAAAAATGGAAATTTTACCCGTTTTTTCCATTTTGAGCTCTCTTTTTCTTCCAAAAATGGAAATTTTGACTATTTTTTCCATTTTGGGCTCTCTTTTTCTTCTTAAAATGGAAATTTCGACTATTTTTTCCATTTTGCTTAATAAAAAATCTAGGAAACTATGAGATGACTCGATAAAATCGGTTTTGAAGTCACTCACTCTTCCCAGATTTTTTATATATACAACTATTTAGAAAATCGAACTCTTATATCTATTTACTTTCATGTATAAACATAAGTCAAAAGGTTTCTGTTTTTTGTATATATATGTCTCGAAAAATAAATCTAGTTTATTCTTCTTTGAACTTCACACCATTATCTTTCAGTTTTTTGATAATACCTACTCCAATACCATCTAGTTTTTTCAGTTCCTTTTCTGTATAACATTCGATAATTTCTTTATTATACAATTCTGCATCGATAATCTTGTTCAATTGTTTTTCCATACCTTTGAAGACAGGATCTTCTTTCATATCTTCTTTGGACACAGACTTACGTCCTTCAACAATCAGGCTTTGTTTTTTCTCTATATCTTCTCTATAGAATTTCTCTAATAATTCGTAATGATATTTATTAGTCAAATATTCTTTAGCAATGCCCACTGAGAATTGCATTTCAAAATATTTTTCCTTATTAGCACCTTTCACATTACCTGGATTTCCTTCTAAATAATCTAGAACTTTATTGAATCCGCCTTTAAAAATATCACCCGTGCACTTATTAAGTTTTTTAAGTTTAGTCATATAATAATGTGCTTCATCAAATCTTTCTTGATTTATGCTAAAGATACTTAACAATAGCAATGTCGCTTCTGAATCTTCATAGTCAAAACAATCAATATGATCCATCAATAAACTTTCTCTATCTAGGCGAACATACATAAGTGTCAAGAGATCTATCACCTCATGGAAATCACTTGGATTCGCCATCAACATAAGTTCATATAGTTTCGCGGCTTCTTCATTCATACCAGCCTTACTATAATATTCAGCCAGAACATCCGCTATTATCATCTGTTCAGCATCTTCATCATTATCTGAGTACATGATATCCTCTTCCAACTCTACAGCCCTTTCTAGAGCATCTTTATTTTCCTCATGAAGTTCACGTAAGGCGCTAATTTTATCAACGACACTCATATTCCCTTCATCTATCGCATCAACAAGATCGCTAAGAGAAGCATCTATCTCATAACCTTCGTCGACTAAATTGTAAATACGTTCAAATACCTCGGTAGCCTCTTCCTTACTAGAAAAATGCTTCCCTTCAGTTTTCAAAAACTCTTTAAGCAATATTTCGAATTCTCTATCATGTTTTACCATAAGTCATCCTCCATAAGATCCATCTGGATATCAAACTCACTATCATCAGCGAACATTACACCGTTTAAATGTAGGTTTTTGATAGTCCCCTTACCTAAACCTTTTATTTTAAGAAATTCTGACTTCGTAATCTTCAAGAAATCCTCTTTTGTTAATAAAAAGTTCTCATGCATAATTTTTAATTCCGTATCTCTAATTGCCATAAACGATTTATCTCGTTTCATATCAGCAACCGTTATTTCCTTGCGGTCGGCATACTTATCTAATTCATCTCCAATTACATATTCACTTTCTCTCACATGCATAAGGAAGTCGAAATAATACTCTCTATTTATAAAATAATCAAATTTCATAACCGTATTAAGAGCATCTAGATACTTACAATCATCATCCGTGCTAAATTCAATCAGCTTAGGATTAGCAATTCTATCTAATACATCCGAAATGTATTTATTATTTTTTATCAATTTATTATAGAATGCAACTGCCTCTTTCTCCTCACCTTGCATCAAGTGATAGAAAACTTTTGATAATAAAATTACATCATCATTTTTACCACGTTTATTCATAAGTTTATAGTAATGGTTAAGCATTGTGAAATCATTTAATATAAGACTAGCCACGATAAAATTATGATACATCGGCACTAAAACTTCATCAGCCATATCTAAAGCCATATAAAAAGGTTTATATGCATCCCAAACTTTATTGTAGAGCTTATTACCTAAATAAAATTCCGCAAGGTGGTGGCAAACTATTAGATGAAGATAGTTAATCGGAAATAGTTTACCCTCGACATAACCTTCTTCAAAGGTGTATACTTCATCTTTTAGGCGTAGTAATGCTAATTCTATTTCATATTCTGTACAATCTTTACTAACAATTTTCCAGACTCTAGCATCCACATTATACTTAGATAAAGCTATTGCATCTTCAATATAAATCGCATATTTAGAATCATCAATATTCTCAATAAACTCCGCAAAAAGCCTCATCGATTCTTTAAAATCAGATTCAATCTCTTTAGAAGTAAATCTAATCTTACCATAACCTTGATTAAGTTTAAAGTCTCTAGATGTTTTATTCCTAATTCCTGTATATCCTTTTTTATTAACAGGAAATTTTATAATTTTTTTATTATTCATGTCTGCCCCTCCTTTTATCTTTATAATAAATATACAAAATTTACAGCGATTTTATCAATCCTCTTATATATGAAAATCTTTATAAAATTCACTCTTCCTTCAACTTTATTCTACACCAAATTTCAATATAATACAAACTTAACAATCAGCAAATCGCCAAATATGAAGAATAAAAAATAATTTATGGTAGTTAACAGAAATAAAAAAACTTATCTCATACTTAATAAGATAAGATTCTTTATAACTTGACATAGTGACCTATAATGATAAAACAAGGGAAGTAGATAGCCATTTTAGCTCACGACGCACATACTTCACTTGTGTGTAAATATTAGTATAAAAAGCCAATTGAACTGAATCTTCAATTGGCTTTCGTGGTGGAATTTGATAGACATCATTCACTTCTTATAGTCTATCCCATGTTTTAGCTATTGACCCAGCGTAAATCATCTTCACTTATGTCTAATATCAATTGATACCTTGCCCGAAAGGAGGTGGTTGAATGGAGATAGACATTACCCAAATTCTTGTTAATTATTATCAGAAATACTAATCCTAATATATAATATTATCCTCTTAATTTATATCAACTTACTTTTAGACACAGCTCATAAATTCCACTCTATACGTGATTTCCACCACTAATCTGATTAAAATCAAAATTAGAGCTTATATTAAAAAGTATTATTACTTCCTATTCACTTGTCTATACTTTATCATATCTTTCTATATCATGTCAAACAACTTTCATTTAAAATCACTATTCTTTTTTTCTTGATAACTACCTTTTTTATTTTCCGTTTACATAATCTTAAAAATGCAATTTTAATCTCAACATCAATAAGAAAACCTTTTCTAACATGACTTCTAGTGCTATAATAAAGTTAGGCTACTAGCTCCAAAAGGAGGTGGTTGCATGTACGATATAATCGTTCAAATTCTTGTTGGACTATTTATAGGAATTATTCTCCTATTTATAGAATATTTTTATTTCCTAAATGATAAAAACAACAAGAAAAGGTAGCCCTATTTAGGCACGACGTACATGTTATTCACTCATGTATGAATATCTATTCTCATACTAAGTAGTATGTTAATACATATAAAAAAGCAACTGAATGGCGTTTCAGTTGCTTTTCGTGGTCTCATGTGAATATAATCGTCCAATTCACTTATATATATTCTACCACATACCTTTTCTTGTTGTCAATTAATTCGAAGGCATATCCTCTATCCCTTCTCCTATTTACATAATCTTAAAAATCTAACTTTAGTTTTAACATTAATAAGAAAACCTTTTCTAAAATAATTTCTAGTGCTATAATAAAGGTAGGCTACTGCCCCGGAAGGGAGGTGTTGGTATGAATACTAGCATTTCACAAATTCTTGTGAATCTATTATCCGGAGTTATTCTTCTGATAATAGAATATTATTTCCTAAAAGATAACAACAAGAAAAAGTAGCCATTTTAGGACACGATGCATACTCTTCACTTTGTATGTGAATATTAAATATTAATATAAAAAGCCAATTGAAATAGCACTTCAATTGGCTTTCGTGTTGGAATGTACTAGCATTTCACATTCACTTTCCTATATTCTATCACATACCTTTTCTTGTTGTCAATTAATTCGAAGAGCTGGATATAATAAAATTCGGAAAGGGTAGAAAAAAAATAAATTTCTTTAAACTATAAATTGCGGGTCTATAATAAATACGGTTGATAATAAATATCAGCCGTATTTAAATTTATAAAAAAATAGAAAAGAATGTAAAATTCCTCTATAATTTAAGTATGAGCAAAAAATCAAGAAAGGAAATTTACATTCATATGTGTAATTATAGCAAATCTCTTAAAATAACGCTACAAATAACTGACGAAAATATAAAAATTCTAGATAAAACAGAGGAAATTGAAATAAATGGTTGTAAGCATCTCGTTTATTACGGAGTATTGGAAGCTTCATCTAACTCTTGTCCTTATTGTAAAGAATGTAAGATAACTAATAACGGTCCTTTAGAAGGAATTAACAACAAAATTAAAGTTATTAAGCGTATTTCTTATGGTTATAGATCTTTTAGTAACTTTAAAGCTAAAATACTCCTTGTATTCAGCTTATTTATACCTTCTGAAACTAACAAAAAACCTAGATATTCGAAAGAAGAGCGCCAAGATATTCTCGATAAAAAGAAAGAAATAAAACTAAAACGAAAAAATAGAAAAAAAGCTATACTACTTAATATAGCATAGCTTTCTCCTAATTTTCTAAATCAACCGAATTTGACAAAGAACCGCAAAATGCTGCCTAGATTTCTAGAGTGATTTTTTCCCATGCCCCGAACTTGACAAAGAGCCAAAATTTGTTACTTAATTCTTGCCGACGAAAAAATTTTTTTAATTTTTCATTGTAATTTAATTTTTTGGAATTTATTTTCCGTAATAATTTGACTTTAACAGAAGCTACAAAACCCTTGTAATTACTCGACTATTTGACTGTGTCATTATTATGACGCGAAACCCAGACGATGCGTCCACTATAGCTCATTTCTTTTTTTTTGCAAAAACATAATACATTTTAATATTTTTTCAATATTTTTATCATCGGAATATTTATTGTAAAATCCATACATATTCATGAGCAAAAAATCCAATCTTCTAATTTCTTCATCCAATTTCAATTTTCTATAGAAGCTACAAATAATATTATCTGTAATATATTTTTGCTCCGTCCTAATATAATACTCCTCATCTCTATAAAATAATTCTGTTATGCTTTCATCATCAACATTAAATCTTGGAGAATATGCTTCACTCCATATAAAATCTTTTTTTGCTCTATTACATTTTTTGCATGAGAGAACCAAATTATTTATTTTGCCAGCATTTATAAAATCTTCATTGAATGATGATTCACAAATAAAATGATCTACTTCAAATAATTCACAACTTATCACATCTGTTGTGATACCACAATAAGCACATTTATTATTATATATATTCCTAAATTGCTTATTATATTCACTATCTCTTTTATTTATTTGATTGTATATTATTTTTACCTTAGGATGTTCTCTTTTTATTCTCTCTTCTAAAGCTTTTTTTTCATCAATAATGTTCTTTTTGGGAACTTCATATACTGTATTTCTATAATCATTCTTCATAATTTTTTCTCATTTCTTCAAAAGCTTTAATAAGATTATCAATATCCATCTTAGTTAAATTATCATAATTTGACACTCCATTTATTGAATTCTCCATTTTTTCAAATAGGAATTTCTCAACATAATTTTTCATGGAAATATTTTTTAAAATATTTCTATTTAAAATTATATTTTGGGTGGCATTAACTATTCCTTCATTCCAATTATCTTGAAAAAATGAATCCACACCACAAAGATACGTATTAGAATTATATTTTTTTAATGTACTATATTCCATCTTTTCTTGATATTGAGTAATTACTATTATTTCTTTAAAAGGAAAAATTTTTTTAATTATCAAGCCAAGCTCTTCCCCAGAAATTTTCTTATCTTGTACGTTTCCATTTTCAAAAAGCATTGAATCCAAAAACAATATATCAGCTTTTTGAATTTCATCATTCTCAAGCAAGTCTTCGTAGGAATATTTATTTTCAAATTTCAATTCTGAATATTTATATTCAGCCTTATCATTTGAATATGAATTTAAATATTTCGAAACATACAAATCAATTTTGTCATCTACATAAAGCATAGTTATTAATTCCATTTAAAATCGTTTCCTCCATTTCAAAACTAAATTTAAACCCACTCTCTCCTGAAATAGAAAGAATTTTTCCTTTTTGTAAATTAATTGTATTGTTAATTATCCACATCCCAAGACCGTGTCCATTTGTTCTGCTTGTTTCATGCGGTTCTAAAATAATTCTTGGGTTATCTAAATATTTTTTTGACAATCCCTTCCCATCATCGTAATACAATATTTTCAGCTTATTATTATCTCTACTAATTACAATTTTTATTCTTAATTCATTAGCTTCGCTGTTTTGTTGAACACTATTTAGTATTAAATTATCAAATATAGTGTAGAATGTGTCTTTTGATATATTAAATTCTACTTTATCATCTATACACGTTTCTATATGTAACCAAGAATAATCTTTTTTCCAACCTTCTAATATTTGATTTAAAATTTCTTTTATATTTAAACATTCTGCAAAAAATTGATTTTTTTCTACTTTTTCTAAAATCGCATCAATAAATCTCAGTATTTTTTTTACTGCAATATGATTATTTTCTAACAAACCTGGTATATCTTCACACGCAATTTTTCTATTCTCTGGACTATTAACAATTTCCCAAACCCTATATTTTTTTAAAGCATTAACGATGTCATCATAGGATGGTTCCATTTGATTTCTGTCGTTATTTATTTCATGTGCTATTGATGTAGCCTTCATTCCAGATGTTGCTAGAGCATTTAAAATTCTAACATCATATTTATACCTTGCTTTCTCTTGCTCAAATTTTTTACTATCTTGTTTAAATAATTTTAGTTCATTAATAAGCTTATCCTGTTCACTTTTATTTAAATTTTCTATCTTTTTAGGATTTTTAACAATTTCATCTGATATTTTTTTTATAGGCGCTTCTTCACCTTTATTTTTTTCATTTATTTTTCGAATTATTTTTTGTCTATATCTTTCAAATTCTTTGATACCAGTTAATATAATTTGAACGAACAATTTATAGTATATATTTTCATCTAATCCTTGTCTATTCATAAGATCTTGCAATACTATATTTTGTTGCTTATCAATCAATACATATCCAGACATTTGATTTTCTCTAACTCTCCAAGCCCCTGTGGGATGTGATGCCGCTGCTGGAGATTTTCTTGTTCTTTTCCCTAATCCTAACCAATCTCTTTCACCTTCAAACGATGATATGCTAAAAGCATTTCTATAAAGAATCACCCCACTATCAACACTTTCATCAGTACTTAAATATTTATATAAAAATTTTTCTTTATCTTGCTTTGTTGCGTTTAAGTTGAAAAATAAGTTTACAGAGAATCCCCCAAGTTCCTCTAACTCAGAAAATAATTCTTCTCCTCGCATCTCAGCAATTTCATTACCTTCAAATTCATCAAAAATATTCACTTCACTTTTATATGTATTTAAATCCATTTCTGGGCAATACTTTATGGCTTCACTATCAAACTCGTCTGAAAGCACTAATACAGACAGTATTCCTTTATTATATTTTAGTACAATATTCGCTCTACAATTTTTTCCAGGTTCAGGTTTTGGAAAATGCAACTTCACAAATTCATCGTATTCATTAGCTATAATCCGTATCTTCATAGCTGTATCATTATATGTTTTCTCAAGGTACTTATTTAATTTTTCAATTCTCCTAAGAGTCCATTTTTTTCTAAGATTGTTTATTACTATACAAGTACCTTTATTTTCTATGCTAGAATCTAAATCTAATGTTGATTTATCCCAATCTGTTTTCCAAACGACTCCATCTTTTTGTGCCTTTTTACTATACAATCGTATATTTTCACCTAATCTAGACAAGGCAAAACGACCTACTCCTTTCGCTCCAGCTTGCACTCTAACATTATTATTTGTATCAATGAAATCATATCCTTTACTGCTTTTTCCAATATGCATCCAGTGTTTCTTTATATCCTCTGAATCCATGCCATCTCCATTATCAGTTATTCTCAGCGTTGTTTTATCAATAAACTCTAATGTAACAATCAAAGCATTCGCATCATATGCATTTTTAACCAATTCTAAAACTGCCGCCTCATCATTGGAAAAGTTTTGTACGCCTAAAAGCTCTGCAATTGTACTATCTTCAATACTATACTTAAGATATTCCATATTTCCTCCTCTAAAAATTAAATTCTTCAATATCCTTCGATGTAATTCTCAATGAACTTCCACTAATATTTATCCCCACCTTCTTTACATAGTCCATGAAATTTTCACTTTCAAGAATTCTTTTTGCAAAATCCAAATTATATTCTTGGTTTTCATCTCTTAAGGAAATATACATTCCTGCATATGGAATATAATCCTCCTCTAGCCTATATATACAGACTTTATCTGTGATAATTGTTGATATAAGAAGTTTTTCGCATTTAATTCCTGAAAGTGCTTGCGTTCTTCCATATTCAAACCACTTTGATCTTTTGTCAGATTTTCTTTCTGTTAATTCTCTTTTGAATTGGCTCAAATAGAAAAAAGTACCAGGATATAAATTTGCAAATTCATTTTCTTCATATTTTATTAACCGATTATTAATATATTTATATGGAAAAATAATTTTTTCAACTTTACCATACCTTATAGTTCTTGGTGTTGCAGTTGGCATTACTGCACCTTTTTCAATCATGAAATTTCCAACTTTATAATATTCCTCTATTTCATCATACATATTTTCATTAATTACATATGCTTTATTTAACAAAGTTGCTATCACATGTGAAACTTTGAAATAATCGCCAAATCGGTTGTTTCCTATATTAAACTCATTAGAAAAAATCCATTTCCCTTTCATTATTTTTTTATTAATGGATAATCTATTATTACAACACATGTCGAAATATTTAATTTTTTTACTAATATAGTTTTTATCAAAAATTATAATAGCTGACTTAACTAATGCATCATCAAATATCTTTTCTTTTGTATAATCTTTTATGACAACAATATTCTCACTCATAAATTCTCTAAGTTTATCACCAAAAACCGTTTTAAATATACTACTCGGTATTAAATAAGACATTTTACCTTCATTTGATAACAACTTTATACTATGTTCTATAAATGCATAGCAATAGTCAAATTTCCCTTGTCTACATGTTTCGTATTTCTCCTTAATAAATGTTCTTTCCTCTTTAGACAAATCACTATAAGTTATATAAGGCGGATTCCCTACTATAAAATCGAATTGTGTTTTTATTTCACTTTTTAGATAGTCTTCATTATAAATTTTCCAATTAACATCCTGTATTTCATTTTCTTCCGCAATTAAGTTTAAGTTATATATGCACTTTTCAAATTGTTTTTTGTCAATTTCAAACCCAAAAATATTACGTTCTAAACCATCTTTTATTTTTTTGTTAGAATATTTAAGTTTTACTGCTTCTTCAATATATCTTTTAACTATTTCAACAAGAATATTACCATCACCACATGAATTCTCTAATACTGTTTTATTTATTATATTTCTACAATATCCAACCGAATCCAGCAACTCATTAACGTAATTTGATGGAGTAAAAATTTGACATTTATTCGCTATATTTTTTTTATTTAATTTTTTCATCATTAAATTACTCCATTTTTTTTATTACTTCATTATTTACTTTTTCCAAAGAAATAATTTGCTTTTGAGCAAGCTTTCTAAGTTCTATCATTCTTTCTTTTTGGTCCGTACCTTTTCCAATTAGGATTGCATTATAACTTTCCATATTTACAAGTACCAATAACTCATTCAGACTTGCATAGTCTCTCATATTACCCTTTAAATCTGGATTTTCTTCACACCACTGTTTTACTCTTTTATTAAATAAAGCAACATTTAGCATATCTTCTTCACTTTCGTATTTATAGGATAACTGTTCGTTGGTAAGATCCTTTAAGAGATATTCTTTGAGTGCATCTATATGGATTTTGTAGTTAATCTTTGAAATTTCCCTCTTCAAGTTCCAACCTAATGATAGTTTTGAATTCTCATCTAATTTAAGTCTTCTGTAATCTTGAATTACATACATCTTAAATTCAGCAGAAATCCATGAAGCAAATTCAAAGACAATATCTGTATGTGCAAATGCACCTCCATATCTTCCACCTTTTGAGATAATTCCGATTGCTTCTGTTTTCTCTACCCATTTCTCAGGAGACAATGTAAAGGGATTATATCCAACTTCCGATTTAATTCGGTCGAATTCGACCGAATTGAAATTCATGTTGTTTAAGCTTTCCCATAAACCAAGAAATTCAATTGTATCTTTTCTTCTCATCCAATTTTTAATTACATCACTTGGTTCATCACTTTTATACCTTGCAATATCCGTTAGACTTATATAGTCGTTTTTAAAATCTTCAGTATAAATTTGAATAGCAAAACCTTTTGCTTCAATCATATCTTTTTTTACCTTAGACATGTATGTTCCTCCTTTATGCTGATGTACTATTTACAACATTTATTTTCGTAATAACCGCTCTAAACAACATACCAACAATTCATTTTTCTAGTTTTAAACTTTGGTAGAAGCTCTAAAATCCTTGTAATTACTCGACTATTTGCCTATGTCATTATTATGACATGAAATCCACAAACAGGCTCTAACACATAATCAGTTAGCAATACATCAATAAATTTTGTCATAAGAGTTGTAATATGGTGGGGCGTTAAAACAATTCCTAGACCATTTCCGTCGCTACCTCCATATTTAACAAACTCGTCATAAAAATTACCTAAAATATCGTAATTTATATTTTACTTAAAATGATGAATAACTTTATCTTATAATTTTCTAATAAAATAATGAAGTGGTGTTATCCCCAACATCTCGTTTTTTCCATTTAAGTAAACATTTGTTTCTAAAAAAGAGAACTTATTAATAAGAATACTGACCTTGTCTTCTGGCATAATACCTTCAGCCGTAATATAATCTTTAACTGATTTCAGTATTCTCATTCCATCACTGCTAATTACTGGTTTTGTTAAATCCTCTTTCCCATCTTTACCTTTAGGATATTTATTACCCCTTAATTTAGGTATATCAATCCCATCTTCATTAAGAGCTAGAAGTATTGCTGAATTTACCATAGCCTTATTTTCGCCCTCAAGAGAAGCGTAATTCCTCAAATCCTCATGAAGCTCTCTAGAAACATTTTGCAACTCAAAAATACGTTTTTGTTCAATCGGAGCCTCTCCAAGAACATTAACAGAATACCATTCATTAATATTATCTAGATTAAGTACTTGGAAATCTCACAATATTGGAAAAATCTTTTCAGTAATCTCACTATCTACAAAACTAACTAAGACAGGTTAAATATTATGTAACTCCTCATCTCCTGTTACACCTATTGCAATTACTTCATCAAAAGAGCTAGTTTTAGTTACAATATTGTTTGCATAGTGAACCGCACCATTAACTGCATAGCCTGATAAAGAAGCAACATCCTTGGCAATAAAGCATTTATCAAACTTAATGAGTTTATCATTATCTCTCTTATTTTCTATAACAACTAGATAGTCTGAAATTTACATAACAAATTCAGGTTTCCAAATTCCAGATTTTCCTTGTTTACTTGCTACTTTAAGCGCTTTAGCTATTGAACCTTGTTCATCATAACGCACTCCAAACTTTTCTATTTTTCTTCTGATATATTGGTTAGTCGTTGTTGCTTCCTTTTTCATTATTATTCTCCTAGCATAATATAATCTCCAAATAATTTTATCATATTTCTAATTAAAATTCTATATATAATGTCAAAACGTAAATTCTCAAAGTAAATTTGTTAATTCCCTAAGTAAATTCCAGTTCAAATAAAAAACTGGAATTTAACCTGAAATCAATTTTTTAACTAGAACTTAAATTTGGAATAGTCAATCATAAGAAATATTTATCTAACTTTATTACGTTATTTAAAATTTTATCATTATCATCTATTCTCAACTCTAAGCAACTGAAATATCCCAGTGCATAAAATCTTCAATCGGCACTTCACTATTTACTGTCTTTACAGTACTCATCAAATAACTCGGAATAATTTCACTTTCTAATATCGTTTTATCATTTAGCATGGTTATAAACTCTTTTAAACTGACAAAATGGATGATTTTTATTCTTCCGTTACTCTTATCCAAAACATTCAAATACTCATCTTTAGAGATTTCAAAATTAAAATGCTGATTTTTATGATTATATACAGCAAGAACTATTTTTTTATCTTTGCTGTCATTTTCTCTATAAGCAGAAAAATATTTATCTATAATAGCTTCTACAACACGAGGGAAACAACTAATTTTAGAAGATATTATACCATCTGATAACGCCATCATAAGCATACTCTTTATCCTATCTTCATGCTTGTCCAATATTCTTATTGCATTTTTTATTTCTTTGCTAGTTTTCTCATCTAAATTCTTGTCACTGAGTCCCTTTTCTATTTCCTTAGACCACTCACATTCCACAAATAACTCTCCTCCTTTATTTATCTTATCACTCCAATCATTAAAATCTATTTTTGTACTTTTTTCATAATTTATAGAAAATCGTTTTTCTGCTCGATCAGCAATAAAAATATATATATTATTCCTTTTTAATTTTCTTTTTTCTACATATTTATTAAAATATTTTTTCACACGAAATAGCACAGCAATAATTTCTTTAATAATGGTTATCAACTCGGCTAAATAAGAAATATATTTCATAATATCCACCTCCTATAATTAACTTTCATATATATTATTAAAAATTTTATTTTTAAACTCCCCCAACGCTTCTTGCCATGTTGGGATTTCAAACCCTGTTTTTTTTGTTTTTTCTAAATTCATAATTGAATATTTTGGTCTATTTGCTTTTTGTGGGAAATCCTTAGATTCAATCGGTACTACTTCTACAGCTTCATCTTTTAGAATTTCTTTTGCAAATTCATACCATGAACAGCTATTATCATTTGATAAATGATATGTTCCATATTCTACATTATTTTCTACTGAATATACCATGAATTCTGCCAATGTTTTTGTCCATGTTGGTCTTCCGAACTGGTCTGCTACGATTGTTAATTTATCACGATCTTTAGCTAATCTTTGCATTGTATATACAAAGTTGTTTCCATATTCTCCGAATACCCATGATGTACGAATTATATAGTATTTTTCTAATAATTCTCGTACTGCATTTTCACCTTCTAATTTTGCTCGACCATATTCATTTTGTGGATTAGTTGCGTCTTCTGGTAAATATTCCGTTTCAGAAGTCCCATCAAAAACATAATCAGTACTAATATACACAAAAGTTGCTCCACATTCTTTTGCTGCCAAAGCAAGATTACGTGTTCCTTCTGCATTTACTTTGTGATTATCTTCACGACCAACATCTTCAGCATTATCGACAGCTGTGTACGCTGCACAGTGATAGATTACACTAGGATTTAATTCCTTAACATATCTGCTAACTAAATCTTTATCTGTTATGTCTAATTCTTTTGTTGTTGTGGCTACATAAGAAATATCTCTTGAATCTAAAAGATTTCTTAATTCACTACCTAATTGTCCATTACTACCTGTAATTAATATCATTATATTACCTCCTAATAAAAAGGGAGTGACTCAAAATCGTGATTTTGGAGAAATCGATTTTGTCAAGTCACCCCCGCAAAATTTATGAACCCTCATATAGATTTTTTTAATCTAGGACTATTACTTTCGGGTCAACCCCTTTTTTATTACTGTCCATTTTTAGCGTAATTAGCTTCTACTGCTTTTTTTTGTTCTTTCCACCAAGATTCATTTTCTTCATACCAACGGATAGTTTCAGCTAATCCTTGACGGAAGTCTGTGAACTGCGGCTTCCATCCTAATTCATCGCGTAATTTAGAAGCATCTATCGCATAACGTAGGTCATGTCCCGCACGATCATTTACATGCTCATATGCATTCTTATCTTCACCCATAAGTTCAAGGATTAACTCAATAACAGTTTTATTATCCTCTTCTCCATCAGCACCAATTAAATATGTTTCTCCAATTCTACCTTTTGTTAAGATAGTCCAAACTGCTGATGAGTGATCTTCTGTGTGAATCCAATCTCTCACATTCTTTCCTTCACCATATAGTTTTGGTGTTATTCCTGACAAGACATTAGTTATTTGTCTAGGGATAAATTTTTCAATATGTTGATATGGTCCGTAGTTATTTGAACAGTTAGAAATAGTTGCCTTAAGTCCAAAAGATCGCACCCACGCTTTTACTAGTAGATCTGAACCTGCTTTTGTTGATGAGTATGGGCTTGATGGATTATAAGGTGTTTCAGCTGTAAACTTCTCTCCAACTCCTTCACCTTTTCCTGGTAAATCTTCACGTAATGGAAGATCTCCGTATACCTCATCTGTAGATACGTGGTGATATCTAACATCATACTTACGACACGCTTCGATTAAAGCATATGTTCCAATGATATTCGTATGTAAAAATGGATACGGATCTTTTAGGGAATTGTCGTTATGAGACTCTGCTGCATAGTGTACTACTGCATCAGTCTTACTAACTAATTTATCTACTAATTCAGCATCTGAAATATCTCCAACTACTAATTCAAATCTATCTTCTGGAAGCCCAGCAAGATTCTCTCTATTTCCCGCATAAGTCAATTTATCCAGAACAGTCACATGAATATCTGGATGATTATTTATAACATAATGTACAAAGTTAGAACCGATAAATCCAGCTCCACCTGTTACTATAATATTCTTCATTTTTTCTTGTTAACTCCTACTTAATTTTATCTTTCTACTTCTCTATACTTTTAATGATCCATTCTCCTGCTTTTGTTGACCCCTTACGTTCTAATATACCCTCTTTTTTATACTTACTTACATGATATTTAGCTCCATCATAAGTTAATCCCAATTCAACAGCTAATTCTTTTATAGTAATCCGTGGATGCCTTCTAATTATCTCTAGAATTCTACCTTGCTGGGTAGTTTCTTGGGTAGTTTCTTGGGTAGTTTCTTGGGTAGTTTTATGAATCTCATTTTTATTACTATTTTGAACTGTTTCCATGAACTCTTCATTAATTTTTATTATTACATTTGTATAGTCATCATCTTTATTATCTAATACATATTCCAAAGAAGGTGATGCATTTGCTCTCAGCGCTTCTTTGGCGCGCCTTACTCCCGAACCATAAGACTCTATTAAATTCAAGGAATAGAACATATCTTTTAATTCACCACTAATATACTGCCTATTATCAAAACTATCCTTAGAATTTAAGGAATCTATAGTCACAGGTGGCAATGGGCGATTATGATTAATAATCGAAATATAATTTTCATAAATATATACACCTATATATTGTTGTGATTCATAATCTTTATGAACTATTGCATTTATTAGTAGTTCTTCAAATGTGGAAAGCGGATAATTGTATTTGATATTATGCTCAATTTTATCTTCTTTCCTGATTGTATGTGATCGCATAACCTCATCTTTAAAATAGTCTATCACTCTTTTTGCCTGCTTCCAAATTGGTCCTGCAAAATCCTTAGCTTCCATTTTATCTGTTTTAGAAACTTCTCTTATTACTTTAACAAATGCCCCAGGAATAAATCTCCTAGGTTCATCACAAAACATAAGTACAGCAAAATTCTTAACTCTAAATTTTCCTAATTCAGTCTTACTAATCAAATCTAGACTTTTAGCCATTTCAAGTTTATTTTGCTCTTTTATATCTTGTTTTGATTCTGTTTCAATAAGGTATTCTCTCATATATTCATAATTTAAATCATCTAGAGTTGCAGTATTATTTAATGAACTCGAAAATAATTTCCCAGTAAATTTTTTTAATAACACTAATTCTTGTGACGGAGATGGTAAAACACTGTCTCTATTATCCCTTATATACCTACCAGGTTTCAGATTAATCCCCTTAGTACTCTCAGCTTTATCACTGGTTTGATAGGGTCCATTAGTACCAGGTTCTACAGCGATTATTAAATACTTAATACCTTGATATTCATTTACTATAATTTGATAACATATTCTTGGATGTATATTCGCTAATAACTTCCTCAATTGATTTTCTGTTGTTTCTATCACAGACTCTTCTATTCCACAAATTGGAATTTTCGGAATAGCCTTTATCCCCTTCTCGATATCGTTTTCTTCCTCTACTCCAATGAATATTAAACCTATTTCCGATTCCATATAATTATTGGCAAATGCACATGCGGTTTTTAAAATTTTATCTTTAAAACTAGCAGATTTTTTATATTCTATATATTCATTCTCTATTTTCTTTGATTGCAAAATTTCATTCGCAAGCTCCTTAATATCTTCTATTTTCATAATATTTTCTCACCTTTATATAATATAAATATACACTCTAATCTTATCAAATTATTCTTTAATATACTTCAACTTTGAATCTTTAAAATAACATATACAACTACTTTCTCATCAATGATGAGTTATGAGCTCCTACTCAGTTATTATATCTCTCCATATACGAAATCATTATTTGCTTCATATTCTTTAAATGTAGGATGTTTAGCATCTTTTTCTGATGTAATAGCTTTTGATAGATCAATCTGCCAGTCAATTCCAAGCTCTTTATCATCGAACGCAATTCCTGCATCTGCCTCTGCATTATAATAATTATCACACTTATACATGAAGTTAACATTAGGTGTTAAAGTCGCAAAACCATGAGCAAATCCTCTAGGAACTAAAAGTTGTCTTCTATTATGTTCTGAAAGGATAAAACTTTCCCACTGACCATATGTAGGACTGCCTTTTCTCATGTCGACAATAACATCAAGCACTGCTCCAGTCACCACACGAATAAGCTTTGTTTGCGCAGCACTTCCTCTTTGGAAATGTAAACCACGAACAACACCAGCTTCAACTGATAATGAATGATTGTCTTGAACAAAGTTAAAATCTATACCTAGTTTTTTATATTTTTCTTCAGAATAACTTTCCGTGAAAAATCCGCGATGATCACCAAAAACATCTGGCTCTATTATTTTTACATCTTTTAATTTTGCTTCCATTACTATCATTGTTATAACTCCTGTTCAGCAATACGTAACATATATTGTCCGTAATTATTTTTCTTCAACGGTTGTGCTAACTTAATCAATTGTTCTCTATCGATGTATCCCATGCGATATGCTATTTCTTCTAGACATGCAACTTTAAGATTTTGACGTTTTTCTATAGTTTCAATAAAATTACTTGCTTCTAGTAATGATTCATGTGTTCCTGAATCTAACCATGCATATCCACGCCCTAAAAGCTCTACATTTAATTCACCTTTTTCTAGATATGCTTTATTTACGTCAGTTATTTCTAACTCTCCTCTTGGAGAAGGTTTAATATTTTTCGCAATATCTACTACTGTGTTATCATAGAAATATAAACCAGTTACTGCATAATTAGATTTAGGTTTTTCTGGTTTTTCTTCGATTGATACAGCCTTCATTTCCTTATCAAATTCAACAACCCCAAATCTCTCTGGATCATGAACATGATATCCAAATACCGTAGCACCACTTGGACGACTAGCAGCACGTTGAAGCATCTTACTAAGTCCACCACCATAGTATATATTATCTCCAAGAATTAAGCACACAGAATCATCACCGATAAATTCTTCTCCAATGATAAACGCCTGAGCTAATCCATCTGGACTTTCTTGAACTTTGTATTCAATGTTTAAACCTAATTCATTACCATTTCCAAATAACTCCTCAAAACGCGGAGTATCTGTTGGTGTAGATATTATTAAAATATCTTTAATTCCTGCAAGCATTAAGATAGACATCGGATAATAAATCATCGGTTTATCGTATATTGGCATCAATTGTTTTGATATCGCCTTTGTAAGAGGATATAAACGCGTTCCGCTTCCTCCCGCTAAAATTATTCCTTTCATGAAAATCACATCCTTATTTTAGAATAGTTTATTTTTCTTAATTATATCTTTCTCATATATATTACTTTAAAAGTGTTCTGATCTCTTTAATGTTTATTGTTCTTAATACAATATTCATTATAACATACGTAATACCACCAACTCCAATATAAATCAATAGCCCAACTACTCCTTCTAATCCTAACATATATTTACATAACATAATAGCTATAAACATTAGGAGAGATGCACTAATAATTTTTACTAGATCAATATTAAACAATAGGTTCTTGCTAATAATATTACGGCTATAATACCATTGAATGGTAAATACAAGAATTTCTACTACTACAGATGTTATACTCGCTCCGATATATCCAAAAAATGGAATGACTACAATATTAACGACTACACTGACAAATGCAGGTATCGTTGTTGACAACATAAATTCTTTATTCTTATTTCTAGCCACTAATACTTGATATCCAAGAATATTAGTCCACCCAATGAACATAATGTTAAATACTATAATATACAAGACATACTTAACATCTTGGAAATTTTCTCCTAAGAATAATTTAACAAACACTTCATTAACCGCAATTAATCCGAAAATCATTGGAAAAATTATTAGATTATACAAAATAAATGAAAATCTCACCATATTTTGTGCTTCTTTTTCTTTTTTTTCAGAAAGAAGATTCGCTACCCTAGGAAGCATAACAGCACCTAATGAACTAACTACAGTAATAAGAATACTCGTTAGCTTCTGACCTTGTTCATAAATTCCAACATCCGAATACGACCCTAAAATACCTAGTAACGTTTTGTCCAATACCACATAAAGCGAGATAGCAACTTGCGGTAAAAATAATAACACTATTGGATGAAAATTTTTCTTAATAAGTTTAATATTAAATGAAGGGTATTTTATAAATTTCTTTGCTGGTACCCACATTACAAATTGTCCTAGAAAATCAAATACGATAATTAGAAATGCATAAAGATATAAATCTTCACTACTTTTAACAAGGGTGAAAATACTAATTACTCCAGATAATTTCACAACAGTATTTCTAAGTGTTATTTTCTTAAAATCTTCTTTTCCTGCGAATAACCATGAAATATCAATCATTTTTGAAAATAGAACAACACCTAATATTATCGGTATTATTCCACCCATATTTGGAATACTAATGACCGCTATCACATACGCAATAAGTGCAAGCAAACTCGCAATAAATTGAATTGCATAAATATTCCAAAATGTGCTACTAACATCACTTGCAGCAGCGATTTGCTTCGTACCATATACTGCAACTCCTAACATCGCAAATAAGGAGAAGTAATTTACAATAGAGCTATAAAATACATAATTACCTAAATCTTCACTAGTAAAAATCCTTGTAACATATGGAACTGTGATTATAGGAAGAATTATCGTTAATATTTGATACGAAAGATTGTATAAATAATTTTTTATTACTTTCATTATATTTCCTCATCATACTAAGAGTTTCTAATATTATAAAGTAATCTCACTTCACAAAATACCAACTGCTATACACTAAACTATAACAGCTGGTATTAGAATAGAGTACTTATTCCCTCTTATTTATTCAATTCCTCTCTTACTACATTAAGAGCTCTTTCGATTACTACGTGCATATCATAATATTTATAGTCTGCAAGACGTCCGCAGAAGATAACATTTTTACCTTTTGCTTCTTCCAAATATTTTTGATACATTTCATTATTTTTAGCATCGTTAATTGGATAGTATGGTTCATCCCCACGTTTCCAATCTACTGAGTATTCACGCGTAATAACTGTTTTCTCTTGAGTACCTTTTTCGAAGTGTTTGTGCTCGATAATACGAGTGTAAGGAACTTCACGCTCTGTGTAGTTCACTACAGCATTACCTTGGTAGTTCTCTTCATCTAGTACTTCATGTTCAAAGCGAAGACTTCTATATTCTAATTCTCCGTGTTTATAATCGAAGTATTGATCGATCATTCCTGTGAATACTACTTTTTTCGCACTTGCTTCTAATTCTTCACGATTCTCAAAGAAGTCCACATTTAGTTCTACTTCGATACCTTTCAGCATATTGTCAATAATAACATTGTACCCACCAATTGGAATACCTTGATATCTATCGTTGAAGTAGTTGTTATCGAATGTGAAGCGTACTGGAAGACGTTTAATAATAAATGGTGGTAGTTCTGTAGCACTGCGTCCCCATTGTTTTTCTGTGTAGCCTTTAATTAAAGTTTCATATACGTCAGTACCAATAAGTTTGATAGCTTGTTCTTCTAGGTTTTTAGGTTCACTATCTTGCAGATGGGCTGTTTGTTCAGCGATTTTAGCTTTTACTTCTGCAGGAGTCTTAGTTCCCCATAATCCATAGAAAGTATTCATATTGAAAGGTAGATTATATAACTTACCTTTGTAGTTTGCTACTGGCGAGTTAATGTAGTTGTTAAACTCAGCAAATTGATTCACATAATCCCACACTTCTTTGTTAGAAGTATGGAAGATATGTGCACCGTATTTGTGAACATTGATTCCTTCAACGTTCTCACAATAGATATTCCCACCAATGTGGTCACGTTTATCTATTACTTTTACTTTTTTTCCTTGTTTTGTTGCTTCATGAGCAAAGATTGCACCTGACAATCCAGCTCCTACTATTAAATAATCGTACATGTTCTATTACCTCTTTAGATTATAAATTATATCACTACCTGTAATTAAGTATCCTAAGAACAGAATAGATGGATTGTGAGAAATCTCTAATAATTGCGGATCGTATATACAATGAATTCCTAATATAACAATCATTAACGTATAAAAAACATTATTACTCAGTTTCTTTTTCCCTAATAAATAATATCCTACAATAATTAATAATATTAGTATTATCCCATAGTTAAATAGTATATTAAGAAAAGATGAATCTACATAATCGTATTCTATTTCTGACATCCACTGGTTCTCTGTCACCCACAATATCTTTTGACCGAATATAGTAATTCCAAATTCATCCCATGCCTTATCAGCCAAACGTAAACGCCCTGTAACTAATGTATTTAATAATTCTCCTACTTCAGTTCCAAATCGATATAGGAACAACGTACCTAATGATATTATGAAACCACATAACATAGTATACTTGTTTAAAAAATTACTTTGCTTCGATAATTTTAAATATTTAATGATCGATACTAAAAATAATAGTAATACACTACAAGCAAAAGCAGATTTAGTATCAGTTTTTATATATAAGTAATAATTAGTTATAAATAAAGCTATTATCTCTAAAACTTTTATCTTTTCTCTTCTAATGAAGCTATAAAATAGTGTAAAGTGGAAAAAATAGTTTGCTGAGAAACTAGAGTACCCATATCCTAATCCATATCTTATTTTATCTCCTTCTCTCCCGAACACACGAGTTGTTTCACCTATGATATCCATATAATAAGAAACTGATACAAATAACATTAATATAATAATTTCAAATAACCAAATTCTTAATATTTTTTCTAAATTAATGTTCCTAACACTTATTACTAACAAAAAAATTGGCAATAATGTGTAATAAGTTTTTGTCATAAAAATTATTACTGATAAAATAGGGATTAAAATTAAAATTGTATATAACTCTATTTTACTATGTTTGTCTATTAATAATTTTACTAATAACATGATACAAGCAGATATTACTAATATCTTACTAACATTTTTTAAGATAGAGAATCCCTCTACAAACATAGTTCTAGATAAAAAGTCAACAAAAATAACTAATACAAATGAAAAGATATATAAATACTTTGATACTATACTTCTATTCATATTCTTTGACTTCCCTTCTATCTAGACACTTCTCAATTGCTCTCTTAAAATAGTAGCCATCTCTAAGTTTTAAACCTACTTCTTTAGCATTTTTCTGTATTTCATCTAGTTTTTCTTGAGGAGTATTACTTAATATTTCTTCAATTTCCCCAAGATTATCAATCAATATTCCTACATTATTTTCTTTAACAAATTTCGCAATTGCCGCTTCTTTCCATATTAATACTGGAATTCCAGCTGATAAATATAACGAAGTTTTGTGTGGATTATTATATCTAAGATAGTTCCCTGTATTCCCACTACAAGTTTCTATACTATCTCCATCCCAAACTAATCCAAATTCTCCTTGTAGCTTGTTGGGCAATTCATCCGGAGTAAAGCTTCCTAAATAATAAATATTCTCACTCAAATTGATGTCTTTATCAAAACTTGGACCATATAAATTTAATGTATAATTTGGATTTTGTTCAATTAATTTATACAAATAACTACTTTTTGCTCTATTAAGATTCCCTGCTATAATTAATCCTACTCCATTATTCTCTGTTTCTTGACTTTTATTACATAAGTAATCAAATATATCCAAATTAACTAACTTACTTTCACTAATTCCCTCATTAACTAAATACTTCTTCATACTGTCATTGTGACAGACTATCTTATCAAACATGGGCAAAAGAACCTTATCTGACAATATTGCAACTTCTTCATCGTAAGTTGAGGTCCCCCCACGTAATAATTCTAAATCATGAATAACAGTAACAAACTTGGTTTTCTTTATCTTCTTAAAAATTGGAATAAGTTTAATTGCTTCTTTAATTCCATACATTGGATGTTGAAATATTATAACATCATCTTTCTTCAATTTAAACAATAAACTTAACCACAATTTACCAACTTCAAATTTTTTCTTAAGTTTAGATGCCTTCCCATCTTCTATCATTAACTTTAAGCTTTTAAACCCTAACTTTTTTGATATATCATATATATCATTTGGAGCCTTTGGACCTGCAGTGTGCTCATCATTTTTTCTAAGTTCAATAAAATATATCATATAATTCCTCCATCTTCAGCAATTTTATAATTCATATTTTGATTTATTAGGAAACTTTTCTTCAAATATCTCTAATATTTCTTTTTTTGTTTCTTCGAAATTTTCAATATCTGTACTATCATTAACACAAATAACTTTACATTTATCTTTCATAAGAATATTTCTTAATTCAATATTTGAATTAGAAATCTCATAGTATCTTCCGAAGTTTATATTTCGGGGAATAAAGTCTCCACTACATAAATTCCAATACCTCATCAGCCAGTGATTAATCTCATCTTTCGATCTAAATTTATTCTTGTAAGTATCAAGAAAAAGTTGTTTTTCCTGATTTTCTAATAGCTTAAAGACACTCTTCTTATGTGATATAGGAATATGATAATCATAAAAACCCAAAACAGGTTTCCAGAGTAGAGCTACAAAATTTTTTATTAAGTGTTTTCCATAAGATAGTTTAAAGAATTTCTTTCCAGCAACATCTAGCACAGATTTTTTGTTAAAATACTTATTTATAACCTCCAAGTTATTCAAGACAATAGAAGCAATCCCCCCATAATTTGGAACTAGTGGGCTAAATACTCCTATATCCTTTGGTAATCCATCCTCGAAAAAATCTTTCTCAGTTGTAGAATTCATCAAAAATATATCATCATTAAATAAAATAAAGTTCTCAGATAAACTCTCAATATTATGTAAATTTAATTCTATTACATTCGAATTATATGTAGGAAGAAACTTCTGATCAATAAAATCAGAATGCTTTACTATCACTAACTTCTCATGATTAGCATTCAGCCATTCGGGTAAATGTCCTTCAGTAATAAAGAAGATTTTATTCACCCATGGGGCATACCTCTCTACTGCACGAAACCAATATTTAATTAAGTTCCAGTTTCTATATCTTTCATCGCTATTCATTGTTTGATTAATACCTGTATTACCTAGATATTTATTTTTCTCGTTATACCAATTTAAATCTTCTGAATCAACCCAGGTAACAACGATGTCAATTTTTTCAGTCATTTTTACACCTTCTAATTATAATTTTTGTATATAACAAACTTAACATTTTTTATAATATTTTATAAAGATATTTTACAAGAATAGGTGATATCATCATCAATCTAAAAAATAATTCAAATTTTCTACCTAATAAAAATTTATTTTTAATAATAAAATCCTTCTCTTTTTTTAATAATTCAAGATACTCTTTATTCTGAATTTCTCCTTTTTCTGATAGTTGTTCACATAGTCCCCAAATCATATATTTATATTTTTCCAACTTTATTACATTTTCATATTTTTCTTCGTTCTCTCTAGAAAACAGATTATCCCATATTTTAAATGCTGTAATTTTTTTATCAGAATTCCCTGGAATATCAGTGTTATGTATATCGTAAACATATAGTTTCTCAGGTATAATACTAATCTTACTGATATATTTAAAATATATTAAATTAAATCCTAAATCTTCACAAAATTTTATCTTTTCATCAAAAAAAATATTTTTTTCATCCAGTATTTCCTTTTTATAAATTTTGTTACATGCAGATCCTCTAAGTTTCACTAAACTACCTTTTGATTTTAATACCTCAGTATATATATTTTCCAATGCAATATTTTGTATATCCTTTTCAACTAATCCACTGCTAGTATAATCACACATAACTAAGTCTAATCCTTTTTCTTCTTTGAACGGTGCTAACATTTTTGGATAAAACTCTGACATAATAGTATCATCAGAATCTACAAAACTTACATACATTCCTTTTGATATTTTCAAGCCATTATTCCTAGCAACTGAAACACCAAAATTTTCTTGATTTATGACATTTACATTTTTATCTATACTTTTTATTTCATTAAGTATATTTAATGTATTATCTGTCGATCCATCATTAATGAAAATCACTTCATACAAAAATAGATTATCTATTGATTTAACAATACTTTTATAACACTCCCTAATTGTATCCTGACAATTATAACAGGGTACAATAATAGAAATTTCAACATTCATAAATTATCTAGTTCCTTCCTTAGTTAAAATTTTCTTTAATTTAATTATTGGGATTAGTAACCTCGATTTATATAATGCATACTTGATAATTTTATCTTGTTTATATACTGCAGATATTCTTGCTTTAGAACATTTCAACTCAGATAGGATTTCTCTTTTTAAATCATCATCCTTATACGTTGATTTAGTATAATTAATTAATAATTGAACTAACATCATTTTATACCAAGTATCTATATTAGAAAGATTTCTCTTGTTCATTTCCAAGTATCGTCTATTCACTTCATATATTTCTTTTGTGCTTACTAAATAATCAGTCATATTTTTTATCGTAGAGTTACTTGTAATAGAGTTTGGATTCTCTAACCAATAATAATATAAAGTGTAATCAGTAACTACAATATTCTTAGCTTTAAAATAAAGTTTATATATAGTTGCTAAGTCTTCATAATTTCTTCCCTCTGGAAATCTTACATCATCAAACAAATCCTTTTTATATAACTTATTACAAATAAAGAAATCTAATTCACCGGAGAATAATTTATCTACATAGCTTAATAAATTACACTCATAACTATCTTTAATTTTATCATTCAATTTAATAATATTCTCCGTTTTTCTTTTAGCAAAACGAAGTTTAAAATTAATAATATCACATCCTTTTTCTACATATTTATTCAATTTTTCTAGAGTATCTTCTGAAATCCAATCATCTGAATCAACAAACATGATATACTCTCCTGAAGCAATATCTAAACCTGCATTTCTAGCAGAAGATAATCCTCCATTAGCTTTATGAATAACCTTTATTCTACTATCAATTTCCTCATATTCATCACAGATTTCTCTACAGTTATCAGGACTACCATCATTAACCAATATTATTTCTGTATTCTTGTACGTCTGATTAACAATGCTGTCTATACATCTTCTTAGATACTTTTCAACATTATATATTGGAATAATAATACTAATTTTTTTATGCATTCCCTCTCCTTATTATATATCACTATTATATATATCCAGTAATTTTCTATAGTGTTCACTCATAGTTGGAAAATTCGTTATCTTATTAACTTTTATCATCTCGTTATTTAACTGTTCTGCTAAACATATATAATTAGTAAAAATATCTTCCTTCTCTAAAATTTCTTTAGCCCCTACGCTATCACTAACAAATACCTTTACTCCAAACGATACCCCTTCTAAGACAATCAAGCCAAATGTTTCTTTCCACTTACTTGGAACTATTAATACATCAATTTCAGAATAAACATCTCCACTTTTCTTACTATCAAACCTACCAAATTGTTTAATAGAATCTGGACATTTATTATTAGGCTTATGCCCATATGTTCTCACTTCATATTTATCTCTATCTAATAATTCAGCAAATTTTATAAAGTCAAAATATCCTTTATATTCTTTATCAGGCCCAATATAAGCAATTACTGACTTTTTATTTTTCACTTTTTTTTCTATAAAGTTTTCCTTTTTTATATTATAATTTGTTACAGGAATAACTTCTAAGAAACTTGGTATTATTCCATTTTTCATGTACACATTTTTTGTCTGCGCACTATTAAAATGAAATATATCAATTAAATCAAAAACTGATTTATAATAGTTTTTTAACAAAGTAAAATCCTTGTATTCTCTAAACTGATTATTTTCAGGTTTCTCATTTTTTTTAATTCTTATAATAACTTTTCCTATTTTTCTAATTAAAGGATAATATTTACTTTGAAATAAATAAAGTTTTTTTATACTCATAGCATTTTGTGACATTAAATTCCATGACTCATTTGTATTTTTCTCATCAAAACTTACTCCATTAGCATAAAAGGTCGGATCTGGAGCTAATCCATAATAATCATGAGTAGTAAAAATCATTTTTATTTTTAACTGCTTAGCAACTTCAAAAAACTCTTTATGTATCCCCATCAGTGTGTGAATATGTATAATATCAGGTTTAACTTCTTTTAAAAATTCTAAATAGATACTTTTATCAATTTTCTCCATAAAGATATCAGGATTGGAAATACCTCCAAATAACGCTAGAGGTAATCCATTATTCAATTCATATTTTACTATCGTATTTTTGTTTTTTTTTCTTATATTAAAATTTCTATAAAAAATACTCTGTTTTCCTGGATACAAAACAAAAACTTCATTACCATTTTTCTGTTGTTCTTCCATCAAGTCTATAGAGTACTTTACTAATCCCCCTGTTCTATGTGGAGGGAACCCTAAGGTATAATGAAGTATTCTCATCCCCTAAACTCCTTCTCATACTCGTCAACTATATATTCCCAAGAAAATTGTTTCTTAATTCTCTCTTTAGCATTCTCTTCAAGAATCTTTATCTTTTCTTCATCCAGCTTTTCAACTTCCTCTATAAGAATATGAAGATTGTCTTTTTCCCAGTATAAAGCTCCATTTTCTCCAACTTCTCTATTAAAGCCTACATCTAATAATAAGTTTAATCTAGTACTTCCTAAAGCTTCTAATAAAGATGGATTTGTTCCACCAACTTCATGCCCGTGGAAATAAGCAAAAGCATTTTCTCTTATATATTTTAGCAACTCTTGATCATATACAGTTCCAACAAATTTGATACGTGCATCTTTATCAAATCCTGTAGTCTCTTTTAACTTTTCATAAAATGAATTTTGTTCAACATTAGTTATTAATACGAAATCCTTTTTACTGTTAGATTTCATAAATTCTCTAATCATTGTTTCGTAGTTATTTTCTGGAACGAATCTTCCTACTACTAAGTAATAATCTTTTTCTTTAACATTCTTACTAGAAAACCACTCTCTAACTACTTCACTCTCACTTGTAAGAGTACTCTTATTCAAGTCTGTCCCATAGGCTATATAAGTTGTTTTCGGATTATATTTTTTATAATCTTCTTTAATGTATTTTTCTATATTTTTACTATCACAAATAAGTTTATCTGCGTGTTTCACCATTAGACTCTCTGATATTTTCCAATATTTTCTAACTGGTAAACTCCATTTTTCTCTTAACCATTCATGCCCGTCTGGATTAACTAATAATACTCCACCTATTTTTTCAATTTTTTTCTTTAAGCGAGCTATAAAAGGTCCTATTCTACATGCGAGAACATAAAATATAGGTCTTTCATATTTTTCTTTTTCTGCTTTTTTTATCGCCCATTCTAATGCTTTTACATCATAATAAATTGCTTTTGCTGGTCCAATATTAGGTAAATCTATAGTGTAACAATTTGCTCCATTATGTACAAATTCTTTTTCTACAATCCCAGACTTATCACTATTTTCTTTTGTACATGCTACATGATATTGTATATTTTTGTCTTTTTGATTCTCTGTTAATTTCTCTATAAACGTTTCAAAACCACCATATTTGGCTGGTATACCTTTTGAACCTACTATAAAAATATGTTGCATTTTGATTTCTCACTTCCATTTTATCAATTTTTATGTTAATATATCCATATTCACTTATATAAGTCTGTGTTTTAGTTTGGCGACGGAACACAGTCTTTTTTATTTTAATAAGAGCGACTCAAAAATCGTGATTTCATAGAAACAAGATTTTGTAGAGTCGCCCTCGCACACAGTTTATTGGATTTAAAAGTAGCCACTATAAAGCGATTTTTGGAATCAACAAACTACTGAGTCCTAGTATAGTTCACAATGAATTCTACTATACTTTCGGTCAGTACTCCACTCCCTATCATTCGTTTTTACTTTTCCTGTATTACTTACTTCCCTCTCTTTTTAAGACAACCATTATAGTTTTAATTATAATTTTTATGTCCAGTCTTAGCGACCAATTTTCGATATATTTCATATCTAGTTTAACTACTTCTTCAAAATCAAGGATGTTACTTCTTCCACTGACCTGCCACATTCCTGTAATACCCGGTTTTACCTGCATACGTTTGAAGTGATGAAGGTCATACTGCGTATATTCATCAACTGTTGGAGGACGTGTCCCTACTACACTCATATCTCCTTTAAGTACGTTGATAAATTGTGGAAGTTCATCCAATGACCAATCTCTTAACTTTTGTCCAAATGGAAAAACTCTAGGGTCATTTTCCATTTTAAACATTAATGTCGTCTCTAACTCGTTTTGACTAAGTAATTTTGCTTTCCTTTCCTCAGCGTCCATATACATACTTCTAAATTTATATATTTTGAACTTTTTACCATTTTGACCTATTCTCGTTTGAGTGAATATAAGTGGTCCTGGGGCTTGTTTTTTCACTATTGGTAGTATTATTATTGCAACAAGAATTGTTAATAGTATTCCCGCTATTGAAATTGCTATATCCATAACTCTCTTCAGAATTACCTGGCGCAGTGTTGCAATTTTTATAGCTGATGTTAGGTAAATATTATCCCCTTGGAAGGTAACCACTGTATTCGCCCCAACCTCTTTTATAATCGGGGTGATATTGATTTTTGTAGGTATACCAAGCACTTCAAAAATCTTAAAAATCTCGACCAAACTAGTCTGTGATGATAAATTGGCATATATTTCATCAACCCTGTGACAAGATAAAAAATCTCTAATTTCACTTATATTATGAACTACAGGCTTATCATTATAAAAATCCTCTTTTGAAGTGTTAGCGTATGCCAACACCTCATAATTATCTGGAAGTTCACCAATTGTACCTAAATCACAAAAGTCAGATAATATTATAATATTACGACTATCATCTCGATATTGATTATTTATTCTTTTAGAAATAGTTCTTACACAATAAATAAAAACAAAAGATAAAATTAAATAAATAATCCATTCAAAACTCTTCATCATGTCAAAGAAATCATTACTATTAATTACCACTAAAAACAATGTGAATAATGAAACAACTTTTAGAACATATAACGATGTAGTCTTAACTTCCTTAAGATAACCTCGTTCAGATATTGTCCAGTATTCTTCTGACATAAGCGCCACAAGAATACCGATAATATTCATAGCGATAAAGAAGTATAAGTTATCTTTTGATTTCGATTGAAAATCAAAACTAAGGATATAGGCTAAAGATAAAGCTATTAAATCGGTCACCAAGAACAAAAACTTATTATTTCTTCTAATATAATACATCTTGTTCTCCTCTTAACTTAAGATTTATTTTTTACCTTTTTTTCCGTGTTCTCCATAGCTACCATAGTGCCCATAGTATCCGCCATAACCAAGTTCATTTGAGCTAACTTTATTTAATATTACACCTAAGAATTCTGCTCCACCTTTTTCTAGTTGTTCTTTACATTTTTCTAGAGTTTTTTTCTTAACTTTGTTCGCTTCTACTACCATAACTACCCCATCAGTTTTAGGAGCTACGATAGCCGCGTCTATTACCTGACCAACTGGTGGTGTATCGATAATTACATAGTCGTAATATTCTCTGAATACTTCAATCATAATGTTGAAGTTCTTGTTTTGTAGTAGTCCTGTTGGATTCGGTGGTACTTGACCAGCTGGAATAACATTAAGATGTTCTACATCAGTTTCATAAATAACGTCCTCTATTGGAGATACCCCTGATAGGTAATTTGATAATCCGCTAATTTTGTGTTTAAATTTAAAACGTCCTGCCATAACTGATTTACGCGTATCGGCATCAACTAACATAGTTTTTAATCCTAGCTTCGCTAATGAGATTGCTAAGTTAGTCGATACAGTACTCTTTCCTTCATTCTCTGAAGTTGACGTTATCGCGATTACTTTTTTGTCTTTCCCTAAAAATTGGATATTTGTACGTAAGGTGTTAAAATATTCATCATTTTTAGGATCTACTATTTTTTGGTTTGTTAGTAAATTAATTTGTGCCATGTATTTTCACCTTATCTCTTTCCTGTTTTTGTATCTGGAACTACACCTAAAAGCACTAATCCCATTGTTTCTTCAATATCTTCTGCTCGTTTAACTCTATCATCTAGTAACTCAAATAACACTACTCCAGCTACAGCTAAGATAAATCCTAATGCTGTCGCTAAAATTCCATTTCTAGGAATGTTTGGAGAACTTGGAGAGTTAGCTGCTTTGGCTTCTTCTAATGTTGTTACATCATCAATTTTCGTTACTTCTTTGATTTGGTCTGCTGATACCTCTTTTACAGTATTCGCTAAATCACTCGCAACTTGTGGGTCTTTATCTTGCACAGTGATTGAGATAATACGTGTATCCTTTGGTGCTTCTACGCTAACTTTTTTCGCTAATTGTTTTGCT
This sequence comes from uncultured Gemella sp., assembly GCF_963519265.1. Classification (GTDB taxonomy): domain Bacteria; phylum Bacillota; class Bacilli; order Staphylococcales; family Gemellaceae; genus Gemella. The sequence continues at coordinate 63,838 of NZ_CAUQNQ010000003.1, forward strand.
GTAAGATTTGTCCCACTTTTATCTGCCACTTCTTCCATAACTCTGTTAGAAAGAATAATCTCTTTATAGTCTTTTACTAATAGTGAACCTAATTGAACGTCTTGTGTTGTGATTGCTTTATCATCTTTCTTTTGGTTAACTACGTACACTTTCGTAGTAGATGAATATTGTGGAGTCACTAAGAAAATACTATAAGCTAATGATGCCGCCGTGAATAGTAATGTTACTAATACTATTAATACCTTCTTCTCCCAAATTCTTCTTAACAGTAGCATAATATCTAACTGTATTAAATCTTTTTCTTGATTATCCATTATAATATTTATCCTCTCTTTATATTATTTTATTCATTAGTAATTTTTCTTGATTTTTTTCGAATAGTTCGTAAGCTATTGTTGGTCCGTATTTTTTCTCGATAATATCATATGCTTCTTTCATATACGTTCTTCGAGTGTCCATATTGTGCATATCACTAGCGATGAAATGAACTAATTCTTCATCTAAGTACTTTTTAGCGCGTTTTTTATAGTGTTTGTGTTTATCACCAAGTAATTTTGGTTTTAAAACACTTGCTGCATTCACTTGGATGTAAGCACCCATATTTATTAGCTCCTGAACACCTTTTTCATCTACATCATTGTATCTTTCAACATGTGCTACTACTGGTGTTAATCCAAGTAGTATAACCTTGTTCAATGCTCTATGAATCTCTTTATAACGCATTTCATAAGGAAATTCTACAAGTACATAGTCCGTCTCCGCTAATCGAGGGTATTCCCCACTTTCAATCTTAGCGATTTCCCCTTCTTTGTAGTAGATTTCGCTACCTAAGTAGACTCTTAGATCTTCCGCTACTTCAGTGGCGATTTCTTCTACTCGTTTGAAGTTTTCTCTTATTATTTCTATGTCTGTTTCGAACATCCCGCGTCTTCTGTGAGGTGTTGCGATAATAGTTCTAACACCTTGTCTATAACTTTCTTCTAGTAAATCACGAGTATCTTTTTCAGTTTTTGCACCGTCATCTACTCCGAAGACAACATGGGAATGTATGTCTATCATTCTAATTGCGTCTCTCATCTACTTACCTTCTAATACTTCTTTAATATTTTCTGTAACTTCTCGTAAACTTTGTTCACTAATCTGTGTCATGTATAAATTTGCCCCTGGCATCGCATATGAAGGTAATCCCATACTTCCTGTTCCTGTTAATGCTTGTGAAGTTACATTATAATCTTTACCTGCACTAAGCTGCTCATTCGCAAGTCCCATAGCTGTTTCTATCGGCATGTTTGTCTGAATTGACTCGCTTAATTCTTTAATAACGCTTTGGTAATTTGATAAACCTTCTTTCGAAGTCAACTTTTTAATTATTGCCGTAATAACTTTTTCTTGGTTTTTACCTCGGTCATTATCTCCACCAGAAAGTCCATATCGTTCACGGACGAATCCTAATGCTTTTTCAGCATCTAAGTGAACTAACCCTTGAGAGAAGCTATATTTACCATGAAGTGATGTAAACGCCTGATCATTATACACATCTACCCCACCAACTGTATCAATAAGTTTTAGGAATGATGTGAAATTAAGTCTAGCGTAGTAATCTATCTTAATACCATATAGATTTTCTAGCGTATGGATCGAAGAATCTACCCCATACAGACCTGCATGTGTAAGTTTGTCGTATTGGTTATTACCACCATCAGCGACTTTTACATAAGAATCACGTGGTGTTGTCGTTAATAAGATTTTACCAGTTTTTTTGTTTACTGTCATAATAATATTAACATCTGAACGACTAACACTAGATACCGGTCCATACGTGTCAATACCACTTATGTAGACGTTGAAAGTATCACCTGCATTTTGTTTTGCTTTCGCATTTACTGATTTTGTTATTTTAAATTCATAGATTTTTTTCGTTTTATCTTTAAAATCTGCATGTTGGCTAGTAATAAGATCTTCGAATGAGCTGTTAAGTATCATCGCTCTGCTAGTTCCTGCGGCTAATTCTTCGTAAGCTGAGATATAGTTTTTAGATTCCGCAAGGTTTAGACTTTGTTTTTCTTTATCGCGAATCTCTTTCATCAACTTATTAATATTTTCACCATCTGCAGATACTGGAGCTGCTACTGACTCTCCATTTAAGTCGGAAAGTTTTTCAGCTGCATCGTTTTTCATAACAACAACACTCATCGTGTACTCACTCACCGCCGCATTACTATTTAAGTTGTCGAATAAGCCGATTGCCGTTCTAAACTGCATGTAAGAAAATACCAAGGCTATATTCATAACAATCAACATTATCGTATTGAATATTCTCGCTTTTTTCTTAATTACGAGGAATATCGAAAGTATTATTGCTAAGATTATTACTCCGATTATCCCGTAGTTGATACCTCTAAAATTTAGAAAGTCGTATTTTAGCATCGTCCAACTTACTAATCCTCCAAGTATAATTAGTAAGACTGTTAATATCCCATTAACGATTTCGAAAGCACCTATACTATCCTCGTGTCTTCTATTTCGACTACTTGAATTTCTTCTCATTTCTCTCCATCCTCTTCAATTTATAAAATTTACTAATACAGCTTAGATTTAATTTCTCCTCACTGTCTATTAATTCTCCATCAATTTGAAAGTATCTCTGATTTGTCTTTATAGTTAATCTATCCGTCGTTATTTGTTTAACTTTCCTCAGTTTATTATGTTTTTTAAAAAGTAGACATACATAATTATAAATAAAAGTTATTAAAGACATATTTTCCATTATCATGACGTGAAGTTTTCCATCTTGACCTGTCGCCTGCGGGGCGAATTTTATCCCGCCACCTTCATAAGGTTGAATCATCGCGTTAAGCAAATACAACTTGTTGGTCGTGATTTCTCCGTCGTCCCATGAAATTTCCGCTTTATATCTTTTCAACATTAAAATACCTATTACTCCTTCGAGAAGATAGATATGCTTTCCTAGATATTTCTTCATCTTTGAGCCATTAGCTCTCTTAATAACGTCAGCATTAAACCCGATATCAAATCCCGAACAGAATTTTCTATCATTAACAATACCTACATCATATTCAATAAACTTTTTTGAATCTAATAATCGACTTATTTCAACATCCTTTTTGAACCTTATAGATCTCGCAAGATCATTCCCCGAACCATACGCAAGATAAATAATCTCTTTTCCATGATAGTTATTTATCACTTCGTTAATAGTTCCATCGCCTCCGATGACTATCAACTCATTTCCACGAACTTCATTCATCAAACTATTTGCATTTTTATTTTTTGAAGTTTTCAACACCTTGTAAGGCAACTTCTTTTCTTGTAAAACTTGTTCTATTTTATCGAGTTCAATAAGACTTTTCTTACTTCTAGAATTAACTATTATTTCAATCATATTCCAATCCTATACAGAAAATACTTTATCTTAATAATTATACTATAAAAAGCAATATTTATCAAAGATTTATCTACTTAAAACCTTTTAAAACAATAGAATTCTTTAGTTTTCACTGACTATTTCTATCTATTATGATTTATTAGTAAAGTTTAGTTATATAAAATTATTTTTTATATTTAGATAATCTCCACATTAAATTTAATTTTAACTTTTATAAACGATTTCTCAGCAAAAAACTATTTCAAATAAAAAAACTATCCTATCTTTAGCGCATGAAGACAGTTTTAATCTTCGATGGTGCACATTCGATAAAATAGTTTATTGATTTCCTAGGGAGTGACTCAAAAATCGTGATTTCGTAGAAATCGATTTTGTCGAGTCGTCCCCGCACAGTTTATTAGATATCTAAAAAGCTTTCATAAAGCGAATTTAGATATCAATAAACCACTGCGTCTATGAGTTATCATATACACTTTTTTAAATTTAGACCTTTTAGGTCAGCCCCTTACATATACTCTAGTCTCTCTATCTCTGGTTTTTCAGAAGTTGTTTGTGTGAAATCTGAGTTATCGGTGTTTTTTGGCGCTCTTCTCACAAATAGCATAACTGCCACTACAAAGTATAATAAGTACACAGGAATTAGAACACCCGCTGTCATTAGTCCAACTAACACTGCTGATATTAGGAATAAAATTCCTGAAACGATTCTTGCTCTCATAGTAAATGATGCTATCAAAGCAATCACTAACGCAATTATCGCCACTACTGCGTATACTTTCACCGCAGTCACAAAAAGTGTTGTTATAGACATTCCTGAGCTTGCAAGAAATGCAGAAATCCCCTGATCTGATGCTAAGGTACTTAACATAGATTCAAGCTGTGGTTGTTGTAGTGCTGTTTCTAACTGACTAGAAAACGCTCCAAGAGATACTAATCCTGTCATAAGCATCATAATAACATTCGCTATCCAAGCTAATATTTTTTCAATTTTTCTACTAAATGGTTTCATCAAATTCTCCTTTGGTTAATATTATTGTTTTGATTATACCATAAATTACCATAGGAGGTGATTTAAAAGTCATAATTTTTAGAAAAAGTATATATAAAAACTCATAGGAACAGTATTTACTGATATATAAATTCGTTTTATAACAGCTTTTTAAATATCTAATAAACCTACAGGGCCTCGACAAAACCTTGTTTCTCCAAAAGCATGATTTTTGATTCACTCCCCTACTTTATTAATCATTTTTTATAAAAATATATTGGAAATTCTTTCTGTTTATATGATAAATAAACTAATAGAACATATCTTATCATATTTTTCCTTTTTCTCTACTTAAAACACTATCACTTTTCATTCACATAACCTCTATTTTCACATCTATTTCCTTGACTACAATTAAATCTTTTCATATAATTTCAGAGAACATTTAATTAACATCGTATACTGGAGGTTTTTCATGATTACACTTGAAGATATTAATAAAGTTATAGAGAAAATAAAAAATGATAATACACACGAATGCATCAATATCATGATTGAAGAAAATAATAATCTTGGCATTACAGATAGTAAATTCGGTGGTATTCCGTATATCGCTAACGATTCTAATGTTCCTAAAGATTCTAACGACATGCAGTTGTCTTTACTAGCTCAAATAAATTGTACTGAATTACCGGAGAATAATTTATATCCTAAAGTGGGATTATTACAATTTTGGATTAGCCGTGATGAGAACTTCGGATTAAATAATAGAGAAGATTATCACGTGAGATACATTAAAGAAACCGAAGACGGCATAACAAATGAAGATGTTTTAAATAAGTATACTTTACCAAACGAAGATAACGACGAAGAATATTCACCTTTTAATAAAAAAAATACCTCTTTCGCCTTAAAATTTAAAAAAGGTATGTCATCTATTACTTCTAATGATTTTCAGTTTGAGGAGGTGACACTACAGACTATTCAAGAATTATTTCCAAATGAAGATGTCAGAGATTTATACGATGACCTAGAGAGAGAGGTTTTTGATACGTTATTTAAGGCTTTTAACGGGGTTAATCACGCTATCGGCGCTTATCCTACATTTACTCAGTGGGATCCTCGAAACCCAGACGAACCAAACGCATACAACATTACTCTCCTACAAGTAGAAAGTCAGTGGAGCAACGACTCTAACGATGCTCAAATCATGTGGGGTGACTCTGGTGTTGCTAATTTCTTTATTAACAAAGAAAAATTAGAAAATCTAGACTTTGAAGATGTGTTATTCAACTGGGATTGTTTTTAGTAAACTAACTAAAGTTCTATGATCAAAATGGACAGAGAGTAATAATTTTACTTTCTGTCCTCTTTGTGTGTATTAACTTTATAGCAATCTGAATTTTTTGAGACTTGGAAGTGACTCAAAAATCGTGATTTCGTAGAAACAAGATTTTGTCGAGTTGCTCCCGCACTTGACAAAGAGCCTCTAAAAAAATCCTTATTATGCACTTCTATAGAGAATCCACGTCTATAATTAGATTTCTTCTACAAGAAATTGCACCATAAGGATTTTTAATAATATGTATATTCGTTTGTTTTATAGATGTTTTTATTTTACTTTCAAAACTTCCATATAAGCATCTACTGCCTTTTGCCTTGTATATTCATTTGCAAATGTTGAAGATGGATATTCACCTTCTTCTTGATATTTTTTTAACAAAATCACTAATTCTTCAAACGAATTAAAAGTTTTAGTATTCTCACAGATACTTGCATAGTAGCTATGAGCTAAATCAACATTTGAAAGAAGACAGACTAAGCCTTTCGATGATGCTTCTACTGCAGCATTTGCAAAACATTCACTAAGCGAGCAAGAAATATAACCCTCGTGCTTCTCATAAGGCACCTCTTTTACAAACCCAGCGAACCTAACGTTTTCTGGTAGATTATCCTTCTTATATCCCTCCGGCAGACTACCATAAATAGTTATCGTACTTTCTGGCGTTCGTCTAAATGCTTCTATCGCTAGTTCGCATTTTTTTATTATCGTCATATTACCAACAATACACCAATCTTTTACTTTTGTATAAGTTTTGTCCTTAACTTCTTCTGCATACACTGGCGGCAAAAATCTAACCCGATCACTTCCAAGCCTCTCTTCCAAAATAGGACTCGCAACAATATTCTTACACCAACCTTGCAATACAAATTTCATAAACGGTGCAAGTATATCATAATGCGTATACGCAAATAATTCTCTTCTAGTATTTTGGAAAAATTTCCTCAACTGAAGTGGATACTCATTAATCATATCTATAATAAACTTGTCGTTTGTCGTTGAATTTTCTGCTAAATATTCACTTACAAGTTGCCACTGTGATAATATTTCGTCAGTCTTTCTTACGTGGTATTGATGATAATTTTCCGAAACATCACCTTCTAAGACTACCCCCTCTTTCCCATAAAGAATAAACTTATGTTCCTTTGGAGCGTATTTATATAATAATTGCGAAGTGTAACATTCGATAATTCCATCTTTATAGAAAACAAGACCAACAAAACCTTCTTTAGTATATTCTACTGCCGCAACATTTTCTAATGTTTCCACAAATTTTCCATCAACACACGGCTTATCTCTAGCGATGTTAGATTTTTCTAAAATGACATGATAAAAATTCTTAAACCCTAAACTTTCAAGAGTCTCAACAAAATTAGGTACAAATTCATCAAAATTCGTAACAACCAATCGGTGCTCTATACCTATCTCTTCGAAAATATCTTGACGTGCCAATTGACTTCTTTCAAAGCCATAAATACGACAAGGTACTCCTTCTTTTATTGTAAACACTTTAACCATATTCTACTCCAATACATCCTGTAATCTTAACCCTCGACTCCTAGCAAGCCTACTTCTAAAAAGCATTTCCCTGTCATATTCATCCGATATCTTACAAAATACAGTTACAGTACCTAACACTAAAGCATTATCCTTAGTTACCATACGCGCCCACAAATGCCAATCTTCAAAACCACAGCTATTAAAATCATATCGTCCAGCCTGTTCATATGCTTCTTTTCTAAAAACAACAGCGGAATGATTGAAAATATTTTTATATGCCAACATCAGCCACAACTTTTCTCCTGATAAATTGTTAGAGACACTTCGCCTTATACCCCCAACACAATCTCCTTCTATAACCTTTGAACCTATTACATCTAATCTAGGATTCAACTCCAATTCACTAAGAAGAAAGTCAAGATGCCACGGCAACCACTCATTCGTAGCATCTAACCTTGCTATATACTCCGCAGTCGATAGAAAAATACCAGCATCAAGAGCTTTAAAAATTCCCCCACTCTCAATCTTATGATAATTCACCCTACTATCTTCTAGATATTTTCTGCAAATTAGTTCCGTATCATCAGTCGAATCACCATCCACAATAATAAGTCTGAAATTATTGTGTACTTGATTCAGCACCGATTCTACAGCAGACGCTACAGTTGCTTGAGCATTATGCACCGGTATGATAATATCTACTTTTCTATCTGATATCGGTAAGTCTATATATTCTATCCCAAAATCGTTTAACACCTGCGATTCATTTGTAGTCAAAAATGTTCTAAATCCTTTGACGCTTACTCCTGGAATGTCTTTTACCAAAAGGAGCGACGTAGAGTAAAAACCATAGACTTCTACATATTCATACTCAGTTAGCAACTTATATATCTCTTCTTCAAAGCAAACATCCGTATTGACGTTATTTACATTTTCTAATTCCAAAGAAACTCGTGGATGAGGATAGTATAAAACATCCCCCAGGCTAGTCAATGCTTTCTTGGTTAATTCTTTTGTAATCACTATATCCTTCTCATCAAAACAAGACCCTAATGCCTGCCCTAAAAATACTCTCACCGTTTTTCCATTATTCGCTCGAATGAAATCTTCTGGCTGTATATTGAAATCTATTTTAATAAGTTTTGAATCTGGGAATACAGTGTTGCTATCAAAAATCGTATAATGTCCTTGAGATAAGTTTACAACATTCTCTAAAGTAATACCGTTATGCGACACTATCCTTTGCTTATTAGCTGTATACATATTTGGTGCAATAACAGCAGTACTACCATCGTCAAAAGTGAATAATTGTATCGACTCAAAACTTAATATACTTAAAGCTATCGGATTATCTAGACTAGCGAGATAGAATTTCTCAATTTTTACTTTTTCTAGTTTTTTTCTAAGTTCAGGAGCCCAGTTTTTGTTTTCTATAAATAGAGTATCTTCGCAAAATTCCATCATTTTTGCTGCGTATATGTCCTGTCTCCTATCATGAGACATTTTCAAATAGATCCCTATGAATTTCTCTTTTATTGTTTTTACTATCTCTCGAGCTATCAGAACCTGAAATGGCGAAGTACAAAAAATAATATTCACAAATATATTCCTCACTTTTTTAATTATTTAAAGCCACTTATTCCTATAATCATAGCCTATTTTATCACGCTAAAAAAAGCTAGTCAATTAAATATTAACCGCCTCCTCTCTTCAACTATGAACACCCTCACCTTTACTCTAGAACACTTCTTATTATTCTTTATATTTCCTTTGCTTCTTTATCCATGTACAACAAATTTCTCTGGAAAATTAACTGCTGAAAACTCTGTTATACCAAGACATCTTGCCTACTAAGAGACTCTGCTATGTGCGAAACTTTTTTATTCCTCATATCCCCTCGGTTTCATCATCCATGTACAACAAATTTCTCTGGAAAATTAACTACTGAAAACTCTGTTATACCAAGACATCTTGCCTACTAAGAAGCTCTTCTATGTGCGAAACTTTTTAACAACCCAAATTACAAACTTATTTCTTTACAGCTAATAAATAAAGACAAACAACCACAAAACTCGTCTCAATTATTCTATAAAACGAACAGTAGATTCCTACCTGATACGTTCTATAAAAAAACAATCCCTACTCAACAATAAAAAAGGCGGGAGTTACTCAAAAATCGTTATTTCAAAGAAACAAGATTTTGTCGAGCCAGCTCCGCCCTCATCAAATATTCAACTAAATCCTCTATCTCACAACTCGATTCCCCACGAGATTTTCGGAAAAATATAATCTTCTTTAAAAAGGGAACTCACTATTTCATCATTCCCTTTCAAAAAATCCTACAAATACGCCTCGAACTCTTGTTCTGTTATACCTAACTCCTCACATGCCATCTGTTTTGTCAGTATACCATTATTTACTAATCGAGCTATTGTTCTTATGTATTTTACTCTTTCAATATTATCATTAACCTACTTACATAAATATGCCCAAATGCGATTAATAAAAAATACTTGCTTAACGAGCTGCACCTCGATAATTACCTGTGCGTGGTTATCGAGCTCAACTAGAATATCTACAGCTATATTAAAATCAGAGTCTACATTGCTGTTGGCTGTAAAAATTTGATTTCCCTCAATTAATTTAGCACTTTTTGCGGGTAATTCGAAAATATCTTTTACAAATTGCAATGCTACAGTTTCATTACGAAATACTTTTTTAACAACTAAATCATAAATAGGCTTTATGTTTTTATGTCGTTCCTCCATTATGTTCTCCCCCTTATTTGTATTAGTTATAATTTTATTCTACCCTATTTCTAACTTTATTATATTAGAAAAAAATCATTTTTTCTAATGATATCACTATTACAAATATGCTTCTCTGTGCAATATTAAAAACACAAAAAACAAATAAAAAAGCAATACGACAACTTCTCACGATAACTACACAAGAAAATCTCAGACAACTAGAATACACAACTTTCCTAAAAATAGCCCCAAAATTCAATGCGAATTTCGAGGCTATTTCTTACTTATATTAAAATAATGATTTTATATACAGTTAATTAATATTTTATTTTACTATCTTTTTACCAAAGCTTAGTGATGCGATTAATAGTAATGCACCTAATACTGCACCGATTACTAAGGCTAATAGATACATAAGCTGGTTACTTACAGCATTAGCAAAAACAGCAAAGATTCCTCCGTGCGGAGCTTTCGATACAATTCCAAAAGTCATACTTAAAGCTCCAGCGATACCACTTGAGATGAATAACGGTGGAATAACACGCGCTGGGTTACTTGCAGCAAACGGGATAGCTCCTTCTGTAATGAATGCTAATCCCATTACGTAGTTTACTAATGCTCCACTACGTTGAGCTTTTGGCCAGATGTTTTTATTGATTGTAGCTGAGATTG
>NZ_CAUQNQ010000004.1:0-54451 GCF_963519265.1 uncultured Gemella sp.
AGTTAACTTTATTTAAAACATCAGATTGTGTTTACACAAAAATCTTGACACTGCCGAAAAATATGAACTTGACTAATAAATGAATTAATTAATTTTACTCAAATATTTTGTAATGGTGATAATGGAACTTGAAAAGTTCCATCGGTAAAATTAAGATTACAAGCTTAATTTTAAGGTGTAATATCCACTTTAATTGTCTAAATGACAATTAAAGTTAGATGGAACCGTCCGCCACCATACTTAAAATATTTGAATAGTAAAATTAAATTATCTAATATACAAAAAAACTGATAAAGGAACATTATTCCTTTATCAGTTTTTATATTATTTGTGATTATTTTAATCTTTCTTCTAATTCTGCTTTTAAGTCTTCAAATCCTGGTTTTCCAAGAAGAGCAAACATATTTTTCTTATACGCTTCTACTCCTGGTTGGTCAAATGGATTTAATCCTTGCATGTATCCAGAAATACCTACAGCTTTTTCGAAGAAGTATACTAAGTATCCAAATGTAAACTCACTCATATCTGGAAGCTCTACTACAAAGTTAGGTACTCCTCCATCAGTGTGAGCAAGAAGAGTTCCTTCAAATGCTTTAGTATTTACAAAGTTCATAGTTTTTCCTGCTAAATAGTTAAGTCCATCTAAGTTATTTTCAGCTTCTTTAAGTTCAATATCTTTATTTGGAGATTTAACTTTTAAAATAGTTTCAATTAGAATACGACGCCCTTCTTGAACATATTGTCCCATAGAGTGAAGATCTGTTGAGAAGCACACACTTGATGGATATAATGCTTTTCCATCTTTACCTTCAGACTCACCGTAAAGTTGTTTCCACCATTCATTGAAGTAAACCATTGATGGTTCATAAGAAACAAGAATTTCGATTAATTTACCTTTTTGTTGTAATACATTACGCATTACAGCATATTGGTAAGCAATGTTAGTACTTAAATCTGGTGAAGAAAGTTCATCTTGAGCTAATTTAGCTCCAGCCATCATTTTATCAATATCAATTCCACTTACAGCAATTGGAAGTAACCCTACCGCAGTAAGAACTGTGAAACGTCCACCGATATCATCAGGTACTACAAATGTTTCATATCCTTCATCATCAGCTAATGATTTTAATGCTCCACGAGCTTTATCAGTAGTAGCGAAGATTCTTTCTTTAGCTCCTTCTTTACCATATTTTTCTTCAAGTAATTCTTTGAAAATACGGAATGCAATAGCAGGCTCTGTAGTTGTTCCTGATTTAGAAATTACATTTACAGAGAAATCTTTTCCTGTAGTTTTTAAGTAATTCACTAATTCTTGAGTGTAACTTGAAGAAATAGTATGACCAACGAAGAAAATTTTCGGTGTTTTTCTTCCTTCTTCATAGAAGTTATAGAAGCTATCATTTAGCATTTCTATTGCAGCACGAGCTCCAAGGTAAGATCCCCCAATACCAATAACTACTAGTACATCAGAATTGCTTTGGATTTTTTTACTAGCTTCTTTAATTCTAGCAAATTCTTCTTTGTCATAATTAGTTGGTAAATCTAACCATCCTAGGAAGTCATTTCCTATTCCAGTTTTATTGTGTAATTGATCATGTGCAACTTTCACATAACCTTCCATATTTTTCACTTCTTGTTCGTTAAAGAAGTTTAGTGCTTTCGAATAATCAAAATTTAAGTGCATTTTTGTTCTCCTTTTTTTATTTTCATCTTTTATTATAAATCATTGTTGGCTTGTCGTCTATAATATAATCGTAAATTAATTCAGAAACTTTTTCTGCATTGTGCCTAATCGTATTATTATCAACGATTCCTACATCATTATTTTTTATCAATTTTATTCCAAGTTTTTCTATTTCGTCTTGATCGATTTTGACCGGTTCTTGTTTTTCTTTGTGATATTTCGATAAAATACTATCATCGAATTCACGAGAATTTGCAATTACTAGATCAAAAATGTTTTCTTCCACATGTTTGTTTATTGCAATAATATGATCAGATACAGTATAATTGTCAGTTTCACCATGTTGAGTCATAACATTACATACATATATTTTTTTAGCTTTACTTTCTCTAATTTTCTCCGAAACTTGAGAAATCACTAAATTTGGAATAATTGAAGTATATAAACTACCTGGTCCCATTATTATATAATCTGCCTGTTCTATAGCTTTTAATACATCTTCATTAGGTTTTACCCTAGAAGGTGTAATATAAACATGATCAATCTCTCCGCCAGCTCCTGTTATCGAAGATTCTCCTCGTATAATCTCTCCTGTTGAAAGAACAGCATTTAACGTTGCTATATCATTAGTTGTTGGCAATACTGTTCCACGGACATTTAAGATTCTACTCATAACCTTAACCGCAGTAGAAAAATCACCATGAATATCTGTCATGGCAGCTATCATTAAATTACCAACTGGGTGACCTTTTATTTCTCCACTATCAAAACGATACTGAAACATCTTTTCTAAGTATGGTTCTACATCTGACAAAGCTGCAATAACATTTCTAATATCCCCTGGTGAAGGAATATTCATATCACTACGTATTTTCCCAGAACTTCCACCATCATCTGCTACTGTTACTACTGCCGTTATGTCAAGTGGATATTTTTTCAAACCTCTTAAAAGAACTGATAAACCTGTTCCTCCACCAATAGTAACTACTTTTACTTTAGTTCTCATTTTACTACCTACCCTTATTAATATCGCGATGTTCTAGATGTACTCTATAACCTAACTTTGATATATCCTCATGTAACCTTCTTGCTACACTAACCGATCTATGTTTTCCTCCGGTACATCCTACAGCTATTGCGACTTTATCTCTTCCTTCATATTGGTACTTATCAATCATATAAGTCATTAATTCTAGATATCTATCATAAAATTCTTTAGTGACTTCATCTTCAAAAACATAATCATAAACTTCTTTATCTTGACCTGTTTTTTCTCGTAGTTCATTTGTATAAAATGGATTTCTTAAAAAACGAACATCTACTATGTTATCTGCATCAATTGGCACACCATATTTATATCCGAAACTAGAGATAGTAATATGATAACTATCTTTCTTTTCAATTCCAAAATCCTCTAATATTTTTTTCTTAAGATCTTTAATTGTTGTATTTGTAGTATCATAAATATAATTCGCTATACCTTTAATAGTATCCATATCTTTTCTTTCTTGAGCAATTCCCTCAAGCAAACTGAACTCACTAGATAATGGATGATTTTTTCTAGTCTCTTTATATCTATTTACCAATACTTGGTCTTCACTATCTAAAAATATTATACGAACATCAAAATATTCATTTTGTTGTATTTTTTTTAATACCTCTTTTAAATCAACAAATAAGACTTTACTTCTTATATCAATACTTATAGCGGTTTTATCAATATCTTTTTCTTCAATTATTCTTAAAAAATCCTCTACAACCAATCCGGGCAAATTATCTGTACAAAAATACCCCTGATTTTCAAAAATTTCTAATGCTGTATTTTTCCCTGCTCCACTTATTCCTGTTATAATAACTAATTTTTTCTTCATAGCTTCACATCCATCTTTATAATATTATGTAAGTTTTATGGAATGATAAATTCAGTTTAACAAAGAAATAAACTGCTCCATTCCTATATTGTACACCATTTCTATTTATTTGTGTAGTATTTTAAAATTATAAAAAATAAACCTACTGTTTAGATTTCTTTTACAGTAGGTTTATCACTAATTACCCATTACCTCTAGTAGTATTATTCCCAGTATTTCTTCCACTAGGTTGAACTACATTAGAATTCCCTCCTCGTGATTGGGAACTATTATTATTTCCATTTTGTTGGCCGTTTTGATTTGATGTATTACCATTATTATCTTCAGAATTATTTCCGTTACGATTATTATTTTCATTGCTGTTATTATCGTTATTATTATTGTTATTTCTATCTTTCTCTTTTTCTTCTTGATTACGTCTATTTTTCTCTTCAATTTCTCGACGCTCATTATCAGAAATAACCTTAACTCCTCCATTAATAGATCCTACATTTTCTGGGACTTTAAATCCTTTAGGTGGATGGATACGTACTATATTTTGCATATTAATTCTATACAATGCTTGTGTTTTTTGTGTATCTTCTTGAGTCATATACTTCGTTGGACCATCTATTGCATCAAATCCCTGCCATACAGCCATCGTATAATTACTAGTATATCCAATTGTCCAAGAATCTTTAGAATAATTATCTATATCAAAATTATACTTTTGAGCTTCTCCTTCACCGAATGTAGTTGTACCTGTCTTAACAGCCATATCAGCTCCACTAATACGAGCAAACGAAGCTAAACCATTTACTCCATTTCTTAACATTGATGTCATAATATATGCTGTAGATTCTTTAATAACACGTTTTCTATCATCTTTGCTAAAGCTCTTCACTTCAGAACCTTCACTATCGTAGACCTTTTTAATAGCTTTCGGCGTTGCATAGTATCCTCCATTACTAAATGGAACATATGCTCCTGCCATTTGTAATGGCGAAAATCCATCTCCACTTCCTCCTATTGGCGTAGTAATAGAATCATCTGTGATTTCCATACCTACATTAGCTGCATATTGTTTTACTCTATTAAACCCAACCTCTTGGTATGTTTTAATCGCTGGAATATTGTATGACCATACTAATGCATTATTTATAGTAGTATTACCATGAAATCTTCTATCCCAGTTTTGAATTTGTGAACCTTGAAGTTTAGAGTCATTAACTATATGATCAGAACCCCAATTTAAATACTCAATCGCTGGTCCGAAAGCTAGTATTGGTTTAATCGATGAACCAGGTTGTAATTTAGCTTGTGTTGCAATATTAAACCCATGGAATGTTTGTTTTTTACCACCGTATAATGCGGCAATACCACTATTTTCATTGTTTAGTACTACCATCGCTACATTACTTGCTTGTTTTATTCCAGCATAGTTTGCATTAACACTTTCAGTTAACGTATTTTGAATTTTAGAGTCGAAGTTTGTATAAATCTTAAGTCCTAAGTTTAATACGTCTCCTTCATAATCTTTATATTCTTTACTATTTTTTAATTCATTTACAATTTGATTCATGTAAGAAGTATATTTTGAATCAAATTCACTTGATAATAATACACGTTCACTTTCATCACGCTGTATTATCCCTGATAATACGTCAGTTTTTTGCGCAGCTTGTGAATCAGCTTCTGAAATTTTCCCATGATATTGCATTAAGTAAAGCACTGTATCACGACGAGCTTTAGCCGCTTCTGGATTATCATAAGGGTTATACGTATTAGGGTGTTGAGGTATCCCTGCTAAAAGAGCCATTTGTGGAAGAGTAAGTTGATTTAATTCTTTTCCGTAATAATATTTAGCAGCTGTTTTAAGCCCATAAACTCCATCAGAATAATAGATTCTGTTTACATACATTGTAAAAATTGACTCTTTATCATAGTTTTGTTCAAGTTTATATGCAAGGTACGCTTCTTGAACTTTACGCTTAACGCTCTTATTGTCATCAAGGAATGTTCTCTTGATTAACTGTTGAGAAATTGTTGACGCACCTTGAGATCCAAATCCACTTGTAAGGTTTGAAAATACCGCTCCTACTAAACGTCTAAAATCGACTGCTCCATGTTCGAAGAATCTATTATCCTCTGTCGCTAAGATTGCATCTTGCATTTTTGTTGGGATATCTGATGTATTTAAATTTTCACCAATTTGGTTCCCTAATTTCGCCACCTCATTATTATTAACATCATAAACGACTGTTCTTGAGTTATTATCTAGTATCTTAGAGTCAAATGCAGGTGCTTGATAAATCCAGAATACACATAATAAGAATAGTGATATAATAGCAACACTTGCTGCATATAACCCATACCTCAATATTTTCATCCATAAAGTTTTATTAGATTTTTTAGAATTTGGATTACTAATTCTATTTGGACCTAATGGACGTCTAGGCCCTCCTGGTCTACCAGTTCTTGCTGATTGTTGAGCATTTCTCGGTCTAACAGGTGGTACTCCTTGTCCTTGATTAGCATTACCTGCTCTTTGTTGTTGATTGGAAGATCCTGCGTTCTGTGCATTTCTTCTCATTATTTCTTCATTTGTTAATGGTCTTCTTTGTTGCCCATTATTTGTTGGATTATTATTTCCTCTAGATATATATCCACCTGGCATAACACTCTTTCTTTCCTGAGAGTGTCTATCTCTTCTCGATAGCCGACTATTATTATTTTCTGCCATAGTATATCCTCTCTTTTTCAATATTTAAACTTTCATTTAACTTTCATTTTGATTTGAACCCTTTTTTCGATATAAAATGGTACAATATACTACATTAATTTTAATGTATAATGAAAAAAAAATCAATTTACTTTGTATAATATTAACTATTATTTAATATTTTTGTAACATTTACAAAGATTTTATAATTATAGTTCAGTTAATTAATACTTAATTTAAATTTTTTACAAATTAATATTAGTAAACATAATTCAAAAAAGGATAATTCATTAAGAATCACCCTTATATTCTGCTAATATAATCATTAATTATTATAGCAAAGTCTTAGTAGATAAATTACTAAAAACCTCTATTTCTTCTTTAACATTTTACTTAGTTAACGCTACTTCTATATTACTAATAGCTGCTTTAGCTGCTGCAATTCTCGCAATAATAACTCGGTATGGTGAACAAGAGACATAACCTAAACCAATTTTTGAACAAAGTAGAATTGATTTTTCATCTCCTCCATGCTCACCACAAATTCCTAGTTTAATATTAGGTTTTACCGCTTTTGCTTTATTGACAGCAATCTTCATTAACTCTAGTACTCCACTCTCATCTAAATGAACAAATGGATCTGACTCTAAGATATTTTTTTTCTTATAGATATCGATAAATTTCTCAGCGTCATCTCTTGAATAACCAAATGTTAATTGTGTTAAGTCATTTGTTCCGAAACTGAAGAAATCTGCATGTTCAGCAATCTTATCAGCTACTACACAAGCTCGTGGTATTTCAATCATAGTTCCTACTTTATAATTAAAGTCCGCATTGTATAACTGTATTTCTTTTTCAACTAATTCAACTATTTGCTCACGTAGAACTGAAAGTTCTTTTTCTAAACCTACTAACGGAATCATAATTTCTACATTAACTTCAATTCCTTCTTTACGTGCTCTAATCGCTGCTGAACTAATCCCTTTTGCTTGCATTAAATAAATTTCTGGATAAGTTATTCCTAGACGGCAACCACGGTGTCCCATCATAGGGTTGAATTCAGCAATACTAGCAATTTTAGCTTCTAATTGACTAACACTTACACCTATTTCCTCGGCAATAACTTTTACAGTTTTTTCATCTTTCGGTAAGAATTCGTGAAGTGGTGGATCTAATAATCTTATGTTAACAGATTTACCCCTTGCTTCTTTAAAAATTTTATAGAAATCATCACTTTGAATTGGTTGTAATCTATCTAAGAATCTAATTCTTTCATTTGTATCTGATGCTAATATCATTTTTCTAACTAAACTAATTCTATCTTCTTCAAAGAACATATGTTCTGTTCTACATAATCCAATTCCTTCAGCTCCAAACTCGAAAGCAACTTTTGCATCAACTTCATTATCAGCATTTGCTAATACTTTTAGACTTCTAATTTCATCTGCCCATCCTAAAAGCTTATTGAATCTATCACTGAATCTAGCATCTATTTTATCAACTTCACCCAGGTAAACCTTACCACTACTTCCATCAACAGAGATTACATCTCCTTCTTTTAATGTAATTCCAGCAATTTTTAAAGTTTTTTCGTCATAATTAATAATCATGTTTTGACAACCACATACACAGCATTTACCCATTCCACGTGCTACTACCGCAGCATGTGATGTCATACCTCCACGTAGAGTTACAATGGCTTCTGAGCTAACCATTCCTTCAATATCTTCAGGTGATGTTTCTTCTCTTACTAATACAACCGGTTTTGTTTTAGCTGCTTCAACTGCTTCATGAGCAGTAAAATAAATTGCTCCCACTGCCGCTCCTGGTGAAGCCGCTAATCCTTGAGTTAATTGTTGTGCTTGTTTCAATGATTTATCTTCAAATGTAGAATGAAGAAGTTTGTTAATTTCTTCTGTACCTACTCTTAAAATAGCCTCTTCCTTACTAATAACACCTTCTTCTACTAATGAAACTGCAACTTCAACAACTGCATTTGGTGTTCTCTTAGCATTTCTTGTTTGAAGAATATATAGCTTACCATCTTCAATAGTGAACTCAATATCTTGCATATCTTTGTAGTGTCCTTCTAATTTTTTAGAAAGCTCCACAAACTCTTTATATAAATGTGGCATATCTTCAGCTAGCACACTAATATTTTTCGGCGTTCTAATTCCCGCAACTACATCTTCCCCTTGTGCATTAATTAAATATTCTCCGAATAATTCATCTTCACCAGTTACAGGATTTCTACTAAACGATACTCCAGTACCACAATTGTCTCCCATATTACCGAAAACCATGGCTTGGATATTTACAGCAGTCCCTAGTTTATCACTAATATTATGAAGTCTTCTATATACTTTAGCACGATTATTATTCCATGATTTAAATACCGCTTCGATAGCTAGCATAAGTTGTTCCTTCACACTCATCGGAAATTCACGTCCTACTTCTTTTCTGTAAATTTCTTTGAACTCCTCAACAACTTTAAATAAATCTTTTTCATTCATATCGCTATCTTGTTCATAGCCATTTTCATTTTTTACTCGTGTTAATACTTCTTCAAATTTATATTTCTCTACATCCATTACTACATCAGAGAACATTTGAATAAATCTTCTATAACTATCATAAGCAAAACGATAATTATTATTTTTCTTAGCTAAGGCAATAGTTGTTTCATCATTCAATCCTAAATTTAAAATTGTATCCATCATACCAGGCATTGAAAATACAGCACCACTTCGTACAGATACTAATAACGGATTTTCTATACTTCCTAACTCTTTACCTATATTTTTTTCCAATATTTCTAATTGTTCATTAATTTGTTTTAAAATCTCAGGTTTAATTCGTTCCCCATTTTCATAATAACTATTACAGCTTTCTGTAGTAATAGTAAAACCAGGTGGTACATTAATCCCTAATCCCTTCATTTCTGCAAGATTCGCACCTTTACCCCCAAGTAAAGATCTCATATCTTTATTTCCTTCACTGAAATTATAAACATATTTTTTTGTCATTTTAAAATTCCCCCATCACATTTTTGTTACAGTATATAATTATTTATTAAATGTTAGACTTCTAAGCCGCGTTCTCTCATTATCCCAATTATTAATTCTGCAGTTTCCTCTATAGCTTTATTTTGAACATCTATTATCGGACAACCAATTTTCCCCATAATTTCTAACGCGTACTCTAATTCTTCAAATATTTGGATTTCATCTGTATAATCAGTATTTCCATCCACTCCTAAAGTTTTTAGTCTTTCTTCCCTCAACTTATTAAGTTGTTCTACTGAATTTGTTAAACCAATAATCTTTCTTTTTACTTCATATAATTGCTCTGGTAGTATTAAATCTTGTACAATAGGAACATTCATAACTTTAATGTTTCTATTTGCTAGATATAAGCTTAATGGTGTTTTAGACGTTCTTGATACCCCCAAAATAACAATATCCGCCTCTTTAAGACCATTAATATCCTTACCATCATCATACTTCACAGCAAATTCCAATGCATCAACTCTTTTGAAGTACTCAGTTCCCATTTTTCTGTTTAAACCTGGATTGCCCTCAGATTTTATTCCAAGTTTATCTTCAAAAGTATTTAGCATTTCACTTAACAGATCTATAACTTTTATATTTTTTTCTAACCCTTTTTTCTTCACGTATTCGGCTAAGGTACTATCCACCAATGTTTGAACTATTACATCCCCATCATTTACATTCGACATAATACAATCTATTTTTTCTATCGTACAAACATTTGAATTCTTCAATACCTTAAAATCAGCTTTTCCATAAGAGAACTGTACTAAAGCTGCATCTACAACATCCTTCGCAGTATTCCCTATTGAATCTGAAATTATATGTACAGTTAACATATTACCCCTCCAGTATTTCCAATAATAACTTAATTAATGTAGTTTTCGATATTTTCCCAACGATTATCTTACCATCTTTTTCATCCCTTACAACAGGCAAACAATCAATCTCATGTAAAATTAATTTTCTTAATGCATCTGTCACTAATTCATCTTCATATATGTATATTACATTCGGTACACGTGTCATCGCTAATACTACAGGAAGATTTTGTCCGTCAGCATTTCTAGATAATTTCAGCATATCCTTTCTAGATGTGACACCGGCAAGGTGATTATTCTCATCAACAATAAAAATAGTCCCTACATCATAAATGAATAATTTCGATAATACTTCAGAATAAGTCGCTGTACTTTTAGCAGTAATAGCTATCCCCATTACATCTTTTACCAATTTACTTCTTATTTCTTCACGTTGTTCTCCTAATGAAAAGTTATAATTATAATAGTAACCTACATTTGGTTTTGCTTCCAAAATTTCTAACATCCCTAAGACAGCTAGATCATTTCTTAAAGTAGATTTCCCTAAAGAAAGCTTTTCGGCAATCTCATCACTCGTAATCGGCTCAAAATTCTTTACTATTTCAATTATAGCTTTATGTCTTTCAGTAAGTTTCATTGCTCCTCCTTCTTGTATCATATTTTTTATTATACAATATATTACACATTAATTCAAGCGCTACCCTTAATTAATGTGTAACATTTATAAATTATGTAATATATTTTTCTAATAAAACATCCATGATACATGAGATTAATTCTATTTATTACCAAATTATTAAAATAGAGTTACCAGGTGTCTATATTTATTTAAATTTAAATATTTATGTGTTATAATTAATCTAATAATAAATTGAGGGGAAAAATTGTATGTCAAAATTATCAAAACTATTCGCAATCGGTACAGGAATAGCCGTTGCTAACTATTATTCAAAAAATCCAAATAAAGTTGAAGAACACGCTGAATACGTTAAGAAAAAATCTAAAGATTACTATGGTTACACACGTTGCATGATTCGCTATACTAAGAAAAATGGTGTTGAAGAAGCTGCAATCTACTTATACAATGATTTAGTAAAAAATCTTAAAAAAGCTAAGAATGCTTTAGAGAACAAATACAACGATGCTGTTGATTACGGAAAAGAATTATCTAATAATGTAACAGATATTAAAGGACATGTATCTAACGTAAAAGAATACACTGCAGAAGTTAAAGAAAATCTAGGTGATGCAAAGAAAATCGTTGAAGAATTCAAACCTTCTGTAGAAGCTTATAAAGAAAAAGCAAAAGAATCTTTTGAAAAAATTAAAGATCAAGTTTCTAACATTAAAAAAGATGTAGATGAATCACACGTTCAAGAAAAAGTTGAAGATTTCGCTAATAAATCAACTGAAACTTTAGAATCTGTTAAAGAACGAGTTGAAACAGAAGTATTAAACAACACACCTGAAAATCAAGACGAAAAATAGTGTAACGAGGATTTAACATGAATCTACTATCACTAAATACCCTTCCTAGCACAGGTGAAGCAGTTAAAAATTATGGTGCATACATTGGTGTAATCATAATAATCGCGATAATTTTCTTCCTAGTATGGAGAAAAAAGAATAATAAAGATGACTAGAAAGGACTGATCCAAAAGTCCTAAAATTTAACAAAGTTCATAGGCACAGTGGTTTATTAATTTCAAAAATAGCTTTATAGAAGCTTTTTTGAAATCTAATAAACTGTACAGGGACGACTTGACAAAATCAATTTCTACGAAATCACGATTTTTGAGTCGCTCCCTTTTCTCATAAATTAAGATAGTGATTCGAAAATCGTATCGATTTTCAAATCACTATCTATTTTATTTTATACTATTTTAAATTATCTAATGCAGCTATTCTTTCTTTAACACTATCATATTGTTCTTGATATGTTTCTTGTTTTTCTTTTTCTTTAGCTACAACCGCTTCTGGAGCAGAACCGACAAATTTTTCATTAGAAAGTTTTTTATTTACTCTATCTAATTCTTGTTGTAATTTTTCTAATTCTTTTCCTAGACGTTCTTTTTCTTTGTCTACATCGATTAAGTCACTTAATGAAACATAGATTTCAGCACCTGGTAAAATACGACTGATGTCAGTTTCACTTGCTTCTACTTCGCGTTCGATAATAAGTTCGCTAGGACGAGCAAATTTCTCTAAATACGCACTACCATTTAATAATACTTCTTTTACACTATCTTGTGAGTATCTAATCTTAATAGGAATCTCACGAGACATTGGCGCATTCACTTCGCTACGGATATTACGAACTGCTGTGATTACATCTTGGATGAATTGCATATCTTCAGTTTCTTTCTCAAATACTAGACTTGCATCAACTTTAGCAAATTCACTAGTTACAATACTATCTCCTATGTGAGGAATATGTTGCCAAATTTCTTCAGTTACGAACGGCATAAATGGATGTAACATTTTTAGAGAAGCATCAAGAACATATACTAAAATAGATTTAGTAGTTTTCTTAGCAGCTTCATCTTCACCATTTAATGAAATCTTAGCAATTTCAATATACCATGAACAGAATTCTTCCCATACAAAGTTGTAAAGAATACGGCTTGCTTCACCAAACTCATATTTTTCGAATAATCTTTCGAAGTCTTCAATAGTTTTAGCAAGTTTTGTTAAGATATATTTATCAGCTAATGTTTTTTCTCCAGTTAAATCAATATCACTATATTCGAAACCTTCAAGGTTCATGATTACGAAACGAGAAGCGTTCCAAATTTTATTGATATAGTTCCAACTTGCTTCGATTTTCTCAGTTGAGTAACGTAAGTCTTGACCTGGTGTTGAGTTAGTAGCTAAGAAATAACGTAAGCTATCAGCTCCATATTGTTCGATTACTTCCATTGGATCTACACCATTACCAAGTGATTTACTCATCTTACGACCTTGTTCATCACGTACTAAACCGTGAATTAAACAATCTTCAAATGGACGAGTACCTGTAAATTCTAATCCTTGGAATACCATACGAGCAACCCAGAAGAAGATGATGTCATATCCAGTTACTAGACAACTATTTGGATAGTAACGTTTGAAATCCTCACTTTCTAAGTCTGGCCATCCTAATGTAGAGAATGGGAATAATGCTGAAGAGTACCAAGTATCAAGAACGTCTTCATCTTGAACATAGTTTTCAATATCTTTTGGTGGGTTTACATCAACATAAACTTCACCAGTTTCTTTGTGATACCATGCTGGAATACGGTGCCCCCACCATAATTGACGCGAAATACACCAGTCTTGGATATTTTCCATCCAAGTGTTTAACGTATTTTCAAAACGAGGTGGATAGAAGTTAACTTTTCTATCTGTATCTTTTTGGTTTTCTAAAACTTTATCAGCAAGAGGCTTCATATCAACAAACCATTGTTTAGAAAGGTATGGTTCAACAACAGCGCCACTACGCTCAGAGTGACCTACTGAGTGAAGGTGTTTTTCAATCTTGAAGCATACTCCACTTTCTTGTAAATCAGCGATAAGAGCTTTACGACATTCGAAACGATCCATACCGTTATACTTATCAGCGTATTCATTCATAACAGCACCTTCATCCATAACGATGATACGTTCTAAGTTATGACGTTCACCCACTTCAAAGTCGTTTGGATCGTGAGCAGGAGTTATTTTAACTACCCCACTTCCGAAATCTTTTTCTACATATTCATCTGCAATAACAGGAATTTCTTTATTTGTTACTGGTAAAAGAACTGTTTTACCAATATATTTTTGATATCTTTCATCTTCAGGATGAACAGCAACCGCAGTATCCCCAAATAGAGTTTCAGGACGAGTAGTTGCTACTTCTAGATAATCCCCGCTTCCATCAGCTAAGAAATATTTAAGGTGATAGAATGCACCTTCTACGTCTTTGTGAATTACTTCGATGTTAGATAATGCAGTTCTTTGAACTGGATCCCAGTTGATAATTTTCTCACCACGGTAGATTGTTCCATTGTTGTAGTGATCTACGAAAATTTTCGTTACTGCTTTATTTAATCCTTCATCTAATGTAAATCTTTCTCTTGAATAGTCTAAACCTAATCCAAGTTTAGCCCATTGTGCACGAATATATCCAGCATACTCTTCTTTCCATTCCCATGCACGCTCTAAGAATTTTTCACGACCTAAGTCATAACGACTTAATCCTTCTTCACGCATTTTAGCTTCTACTTTGGCTTGTGTAGAGATACCAGCGTGATCCATTCCTGGAAGGTAAAGTACATCAAATCCTTTAAGACGTTTATAACGTGTTAACATATCTTGTAGAGTTGTATCCCAAGCATGCCCAATGTGTAATTTACCAGTTACGTTTGGTGGTGGAATTACGATTGTATATGGATTCTTTTTACTTTTATTATCAGCTTTAAAAACTTCTTTTTCCAACCACCAGTTGTAGCGATTATTTTCTACTTCGGTCGGATTATATTTTGTAGACATTTCAGTCATGACTATTCCTCCTAAATTTTTATTTTATTATTAATTATTTTTACTTTTACTAGTTATATTGGTGATATTTTTTCTAGGTAAAAAAAATAACCTCCATCCTTACATAAGGACGAAAGTTTCCGTGGTACCACCTTTATTCTAATTATATAAATTAGCACTTAATAAGATTAACGCTCTAACCACGTTTAAAGCTACTTACTTTCACTCTAAATGCTCACCGGCTACTTCAAAGTCCTGCCTAGGAGAAATCTCTCAACCACTGATTTCTTTTCTGTATCCTACGGTACGCAAGAACTTCTACTTATCGGCTCATCGCATATATTTTATAATTAAAATATGTTTAATATAATAACATACTTTTTTTTATAATGCAAGTGAAATGAGAATATAACTATCTATACATTATAAAAAAGTACTTCAATGATTAGAAATCTAATTCCATCATCGAAGTACTTTTTAAATATTAATCTTCTTTTCTATTTTTCCATGCTGTGGCGTTATCTATTTTAATTGGTAAGTTATCTAAATAGAATTCTGGATCTTTTCCTTGTTTATGTTGTTTCACATAGTCTTTTAATACTACATAAACTACACCAGAAAGACCGATAATCGCGATTAAGTTAAGTAAACTCATAATCCCCATTGTTACATCGGCTAATCCCCAAACTAAGTTTAGGTCCATGATACTTCCTACATATACAAAGATACATACAATAACACGGTAAACATTTACTGCCCATTTCTTAGGAAGTAAGTATTGAATGTTCGTTTCTCCGTAGTAGTAGTTCCCAATTACAGAACTATATCCAAATAAGAAAATAGCTACGATTAAAAAGATTGTTCCAATGCTTCCTACTTGTGAAGTTAAAGCAGCTTGAGTAAGTTGAATCCCTTGTAACTTACCAGCACCATATTCAACACCAGGGTATAGTAAGATTAAAAATGCTGTTGCTGTACATACTAAACATGTATCGAAGTAAACTCCTAGAGTTTGGATAAATCCTTGTTTGGCTGGGTGAGTACTATCAGCTGTTGCCGCAGCGTTAGGAGTAGACCCTAAACCGGCTTCGTTAGTGAACATACCACGTTTAATTCCTAAAAGAATTGATGTCCCCATACCAATTACTCCACCACCTACTTGTTCAAGACCAAATGCTGATCTAACGATTTGAACAAGAACACCAGGTAATTTGTCAATATTAATAACCATAATAACTAATACGATAAATAAGTACGCTACTGCCATTACAGGAACTAACCATTGAGTAATTTTAACAACTTTTGTTACACCACCAAAGATTACGAAAATTGTAAGAATTAATAGTGCAATTCCTGCGATATGAGTATTTACATTATAAACTTGTAAAGCCTGTGCAATAGTATTAGTTTGAACTGAGTTAAATGCTATACCATAAGTTACTGAAATAACAATAGCAAACAGTACACCCATCCATTTTTGTCCAAGACCTTTTTCCATATAGTAAGCAGGTCCCCCACGATAAACACCTTTTTTATCACGAACTTTATATACTTGAGCTAATGTTGATTCGGCAAATGATGAAGCTCCTCCAAATAGAGCCATCACCCACATCCAAAATACTGATCCAGGTCCACCCATTGCAATCGCAATAGCAACCCCGGCAATTGTTCCAGTACCTACTCTTGACGCAGCTGAAATAGTGAATGCTTGAAATGCTGAAACCCCTTTTTGTTCTCCGTCTTCTCCAACTTTAGGCTTCTCAGTAATAAGTCTGAACATTTCTTTAATATAAGTAAATTGTACAAACTTCGTACTAAATGTAAAATAAATACCAGATACCATCACTAACCCAATTAGGAAATAAGTCCACATAAAGTCGTTAACGGTATTTAACAATTCTAAAAATCTATCCATTAAGAGTCAACTCCTCATTAAATTTATTTTATTACGTTTTCTATTATACTGTATAAAATACAATATCTCTAAATATACGTGAGAAAATCTAACATAAACCTAACCAAAATGAACAATTCTTCTCATATTTACAAAAAATACACCGAGAAATTTTGAAATCTAACATAAAAAATCCAGGTAATTTAAACATCATTTCTAAATTACCTGAATTTCCTACTTTATACATATTCAATTCTATTTACTTCTTCGTTATTATTCTTTGGATAATCACTGAAGCTATTATTCATGTTAGGAACTACTAATCTTCTACCTCGAGCTTTTAAAATAGAATTTATTTCATAACTGTTTAAAGTCCTATAATCTAACTTCTCCTGAAGTACATATTCTCCACTTCTAATTCTAGCTCTAATATCTGTCGCAGCAACAAAGTAGACAACCATAAAGACAATAGAGAATATTAACTGACCTACTGAAAAAATATTCGCTAAGGTAGTGTTCCCCTGGAAAATAAATGCACTAAACATAGATAATACTGTTAATCCAGCTTGAATATACAATACCACTCGTCTACCTTTTGTATCAAAAATTGGTAAGTACATTATAAATAACATAATAAAGTTAAATATATAAACTACTAATCCCCCGACCACTAATAATACGAGTCCAGTAATTAGCAAACCAGCATACTGTTCCTTAAAAACATCAGTAGTAAATCGTAAATCTATCAGTAATAGCAATAAGACCCCAATTACAGCAGATGGAATCGCAAAAGTTAGTAAATAAGCTATTCCCCAATTATTTTTCCATACACGTCCTTTGTACTCTTTATAAATTCTATAAGTATTATAGAAAGGTATAAACGCGAGTCCTGACCTAACCCCAAGTATATCAAACATAATTTTTGAAAAAATAGCTGTGATAATATACCCAACAAAAACAAATATAAATAATACTATTCCAACTATAGCTAACACTTGATGTAGCATGTATTCATCTAAATTAAACATAAATAATTCCCCCTTATTCACTATCATAAAATTCATCTAACACATAAGTTGTTACAGGTTTAACATATAATTCATATTTAGCTACTAAATCAGCAATGATATCTCCATCAATCAGAGTAATGGCTCTAGTTCCCAAACGAGATGCTTCTATGGCAACTTTTGAAAATTTCGATGTCGTGATAAATATTCCAAACTCAGCATTATATTTATCCATTGCCCCTCTAAACTTATCTATTTCAGGAGAAGGAACATTACCTTCCCATCTTTTAGCCTGAATAGCAACTCTCGCAGTTCGAAAATCATCACTTGTTATATATCCAAACCCATCTAATCCACCATCATTAGAAACTTGAATCCCTATCTTTTCATCCATTTCAACATTCATCTTCGAAACGAGTTTTCTTGCGAACATCTCAAATTTTGCTGGGCTAAATTTTTTTAATTTCTCAATTAGCTCGACTCTCCATTGATCTTCTACAATTTCTTTCTCATCGAACGTAATTACCTCTTCAATATCAACGACCTCTTTGTTCCGTTTAATTTCCTTATTAATTTCTTTATATATAGCAGAAAAATCTAAAACTTCAAGGTTAGCCTCTCGCCCTTTATCCGTAAGAGTGTATATTTTATTTTCTTTCTTTAAAAATTCCGCTCTTTCTAAATAATTCAAACTAAAATTAATAAAAAACTCAAAAGGTGAATATTCTTTATTACTCTTCTCAGAAATACGACGAAAATCAATATATTCTTCAGTTATAACTTCAGAATTTTTTCTAAGATACTCTACTATCGCTCTTTTTGTATCACTTCCCCCTTTTTTTCTAAGTGCAATAATTATTTCTTTAGAAATAACATTATCTTTCTGACTAGTTGTCATTTTAAATATATTCACAAATTCTCCCTCCTTTATTTCCTTCACCTTTATTATACTAAAAATCTTTATAATTTAATAGCAAAAAAAGAATGAAATTGTCTGAAAATACAACCTCATCCTTTACAATTATTTATGATAACTTGCGCCTGTTATTATACGGTAAGCTCTATACACTTGTTCAAGTAAAACAACACGCATCATTTGATGTGGAAACGTCATTCTACTAAACGATAATGCAAAATCACTACGCTTTTTCACGCTATCAGAAAGACCATAACTTCCACCGATTACCAATGCTACATCACTCTTACCTGTAAGCATTAAATTATCAATTTTTGATGCAAATTCTTCACTCGATAAATTCTTACCTAAAATTTCCAAAGTAATAACATATTGATTATCTTTAATTTTTGATAATATGTTATTCCCCTCTTTTTCCATCGCAAGAGCTATTTCTGAATCATTTTCTACCTTTACTTTTTCATCAGAAATTTCTATAGTATTTAACTTAATATATGCTCCAAGACGTTTTTCATATTCTTTTATAGCGTCTCTATAAAATTTCTCCTTAACTTTACCTACACAAATCAAAGTTACTTTCATCAGAACCTCTTTCTACCTACACATCTTTACCAAGAACAAATTTTTCAATAGCATAAGCGAAACCATCTTCATCATTTGACTTAGAAATGAAATTCGCCGCTTCTTTTAAAGTAGGATTTGCATTATCAACCGCAACTCCCATACCGGCGAACTCAATCATACTTAAATCATTAAGCCCATCACCTAATGCCATTACATTCTCATTTGTTAAACCAAGTTTTTTACATAATGAATCTAAAGATACTCCTTTAGAAATATCTTTATCATTAATCTCGATAAAGAACGGTTTAGACATAGCAACCTCATACTCATCACCTAATTCAAGCGCCAGTTTATCTTTCGCTGCAATAGCTTCATCGGGATGCTTAAGAATTATTACCTTAGCCGCACCTTCTTTAATATCATCTTTCATATTTTCACTAATAACTAACTCAGCGTCTACTAAACTAGATTCAATTCTTGCATATTCATTATCACGATTCGTAAGAACTTTCCCACCTTGGTAAGTAAGAATATCACAATCATTCTCCAAAGCAACATCTATTAAGAACTTAATTCTCTCAGGAGATAAAAACTTCTCATAGATTACTTCATTCGTCTTAAGATTAGCAATTCTAGCTCCATTAAACGAAAGTAAGTAGTTATCATAACTATCAAGTTGTAAATCTTCTACTATACTCATCATTCCAAAATCAGGTCTACCTGATGCTAAAATAACTTTAATGTCTTGTTTCTTACACTCTCCAATTACTTCTCTATTTTTCTTAGAAATCTCACGATCACTATTTAATAGTGTATCATCAATATCTGTAACAACTAATTTTATCATACAAAAGCTCCTTTTTTTATCACTAGGGGGGGTGCAAAACCCTCTTAGGGGGTGCATCATTTAACGATTTGTTCTATCCTTAATTTAATCATATTCTACAAATCTGTTTAACCCTTGTTTACTCAATATATTATATCAGATAACCTTAATCTCTCATAGTGAAAAGGGAGTGACTCAAAAATCGTGATTTCGAAGAAATCGATTTTGTCGAGTCACCCCCGCACAGTTTATTAGATATCTAAAAAACTTTTATAAAGCGAATTTAGATATCAATAAACCACTGCGTCTATGGATTTTCATATAAACCTTGTTAAAATTTAGGACTTTTGGGGCAGCCCCCTCCGTTTTCCTCATTAAATCACTCTAATATTAAGTTTTTTCTAAAATTAACATAAAAAATAAGACTCAAAGCATTTCTACTCTGAGACTTATATTTACTTACAGTAAATCTAATTTGCTTCCTTTTATGGCAGCTTTCTCCATATTTTTCAACAACACTATTCCTAATATTAAAAATACAAAAGCTAACACTAACTCTCCTCTAATTAGATATATGTTGCTTATTATACTCTCTCCACCTATTAATTTTTGCGCTAAAAGTATAGATCGTGTTAGAGGTAAAGTATAGCAAAATTGCTCTACTAAATATGGAAAATTACTAACTGGAAAATTCGCTCCTGTAAATATTAAAAGCACTTTGTCTATAGTATTCGTTACTAGGTGAATTTCTGTCGTTAATAATATTAAACACGAGATAAAAAATCCAAAACAAGTCGCTACAAATATTGCTAATATTAAAATAAAAACAAACTCCAATATTTTTTGTCCATTCCAAGCTAGTCCTAATAATAAACTAAGTACGCTAACTCCAAAAACTACCGATACAAAACTTAGTAACATAGTTGAGATTGCACTTGAAATTAATATTTCTGAAATACTCGTTTTAGTAGCTAACATTAGAGACAATGTTCCACTTGCCCTCTCCCTCGCTAACTGAAGACCAACTCTATAAATTGCCGTAAATGCACTAGTTACTATCGCATTACTTATAACCCATTTTTCAATATTTTCCGCACCATAAACATAGTATCCTACTAGTGAATAACACATCATTTGCATTAGTGGAATTAACAAATCTATAGTAAAGAAAGCACGCCAATCATTTAATACCGAAGACATTTTATATGAAAAACTAACTCTTCTAAAAAATCTATACATATTTTCCATATTAAAATACCTCCAAAGTCCCATTAATAACACATAGTTGCTTAATTTTTCTAAATGAAAATATACTAATAATAAAATAAATAATTATAATAATCACCAGTATAAAAGCTACTCTCAATAATTCTTCATTACTGCCACCTTGAACAGCTAATTTATAACCTTCCATCGCCCATGTTGGACTCAATAAGTATGAAATATATTGAATAAATTTTGGGAAAATCGAAATAGGAAAGACCATCCCAGTTAGCATTATTATCGGATAATCAATAACATTCATAAGAATACTTATTTTTCTAGATAAAGTAAATAATCCTGCCATCATAAAACCGACAGCTATCATAGATACTATCATTAAGATTGTTATTAATACAAAATAACTAAAACTTGCAAACTGGATAGATTTATTAAATAAAATTTTTACCGTCAGCATATTAAGTCCAAAACTAAAAATTCCCCAAAGTGTATTCCCTAAAATTTTTCCAAAAATGATATTTTCGAAACCTATCGGTGAGGTGAAAATCATTGGCATAGTTCCTAGCCATTTTTCTCTATCCATATCACTGGCTGATGAAAAACAAATACTTCCCCAAAAAGTAGTAATTCCCGCTCCTATAAAAGCATATAACATAAAATCTTCCACACTACGATTTTGATAAATCATCCCGAGTAAAATTCCACTTAATATCGGGCTAATAAAAATACAAAATCTAAACATTGGGCGTGCTATCGATTGTTTCATCTGAACTTTGGCACTCATTAATATCGCTCTTAACATATTATGCATCCCCCAATAGCTCTATATAAATATCTTCTAACGTTATTTCTAAATTCTTTTTATTTTTCTCTTCTTGTTCGCGTTCTTTCTTTGCTTTTATTTCTTCTTTTCTTTCGTTAGAAACTAAATTTTGGAGACCTACTACATCGTCTATAGCCAGTAACTTACCTTTTTTTATTATTGCAATTCTATCACAAAGTTCTTCTGCTTCTGGCATATAATGAGTTGTTAGTAAAATAGTTACTCCTTCTTTAGACAGTTTTTTTATTAATTCTCTTAATTCTTTTGCTCCTACTGGGTCTAATCCAATACTCGGTTCATCTAAAAATATTACTTTTGGATTATTTAATAATGCTCTTGCAATTTGAAGTCTTTGTTTCATTCCTTTGGAGAAAGTTTCTACCTTTTTATCTATAAACTCACTTAACCCCACTTGAGCTATTAATTTTTCAATTAACTCTTTTTGATCTTTACTAGGAATTTTGTATAGATCTGCAAAATATGCCAAATTATCTCTTGCACTAAGCCGCCAATAAAGGCTCCTCTCACCACCAAAAACAAAATTAATATATTCTCTAACTTTTTTGGCTTCCGAAAAAGTATCAAACCCAAACACTTTTGCTTCTCCTTCGCTTGGAGCAAGCATCGTAGTCAAAATTTTTATTGTTGTTGTTTTACCCGCACCATTAGGTCCAAGTAAACCAAAAATTTCTCCTTCTTTCACTGAAAAGTCTATTCCTTTTATAGCTTCAAATTCACCATTTTTCGGAGTCTTAAAACTTCTTTTTAGACCTTTTACATCTATTATATTATCCATCACTTTCTCCATTTCCTAAAATAATTCCAACCTAGACTTTTCAACAACTAATTATATTCAAATCCCTTAATAGAGAGACTTCAATAACGTTTATTTATATTCTACTTTACGTTGTTATTTCTGTAACAACTAATTTTATCATACAAAAACTCCTTTAGGAGATTTAAAAAAATCTATAATCTTATCTTTTGCTTCTATACATTATATCAGATTACACTACTCTCTCATAGTGAAAAGGGAGTGACTCAAAAATCGTGATTTCGTAGAAATCGATTTTGTCGAGTCACCCCCGCAAAGTTTATTAGATATCTAAAAAGCTTTTATAAAGCGAATTTAGATATCAATAAACCACTGCGTCTATGAGTTTTCATATACACTTTGTTAAAATTTAGGACCTTTTGGTCAGCCACTTTTCGAATGAATTTCTATTCTTTTTTCTTTATGAATTATTATTTATCCTTCGTTCTATTTCTTCTTTTAAATACTTATGATATATTTTTTCCTTTTAACGTTTTTCAAATTTCAATAAAACAAATATTCCCAAACCAAACATTATTGTTAATATGTTCAAAGATACTCCAAGAACTTTTATATTGTCATAAACGAAAGGTATTAATAAAAACAAGACGCCAAATACTGAATAAAAACTAGTTATGATAGTGTGAATAGCTCCAAAATCTTCTCCCTCATAATCATCATAAAGCATTTTTTCAAAGAAGTTTCCAGAAACTCCTATTACGACGAAGGTGATAAAGAAAAACAATAATTTTAGATAACTATTATCTATTATAAATACTAATAAAAAGCTAGTTCCTGATATCAAATAATCCATATAAAAGAAATTTTTTGGAGGAACTTTTACAAAAGGTGCAACCATTGCTCCTACTAAGTCCGCACCACGCCATACAGAAAGAACTAAAGCTAACCATTTTACATCAATATTTATGCTAATAAGATAAAGCGGAAGCAGTTTTAAAAGCAAGTCAGTAGCACCACTAAGAAATGCTTCGATAACAATTATCTTTGACGCTGCTTTTCGTGAAAACAATGTCTTTATATTGCCGACTATACTAGCCTCAACCACCTCTTCTGTTTCCTCAGTTTCTTCGATAGTCTGGATATTTTTATTCAGGTTTAACTTTGTAAAAAAGTATACTCCCGCTAAAAAGATTGGAATACTTAGTTGCATAAGTGATAAATAAGTGATAAAACCAAGTAACAGCGATGCAACGAAATTACTAAGTATATCTAATGAGTTTGATGTAAAATATTGAATATCAACTGATTTTTTAATCAAATTATTATCATTATCAAGAACTTCTGGTGTCACTTTTACATTTAATGAAGTAAGAACACAATTTACTAAGTTAAATAAAAAGTTATAAATAAATATAAAAGAAATATGAGCTTTATTAACTAATGCAAATATTAAAAGACTGACTAAAATAATATGCATAATTTGGAAACAGAGAATCCAAAACTTTGTATTTTTTATCTTATTAAAGAAATAACTATATGAAAATGCGACTAGCGATGGAATCATTCCTATTAAAGCAAACGACGTCAAAGTACTTGCTTCTATACTATATACTTCTACCAAAGCAATCGTTACCGCAACCATATAAAAGCTATCTACTATATTCAATACCGAACGCCCTAAGATTAGATTAATAAAATTCTTAGGAAATATTTTTAGTAATTTCAAAATTATACACCTCCCATGTGAGTAAGTTGATTCGAATTATATCTTTCATATTTCCAAAACCTCTGAGTTCTGAAAACACTTTATATGATATCATTCCAGAAGCCATAAATAAAATATGAATCTATATTAGCACTAATACATTATATAGTCAATTCTTTTTTCTGAAAAAAGAGAATAAATATCTGAAAAAACAAAAAATATATTAATACCTTATAATATAAATAAATAATTTGAAAATTACGAATTTTTAATGTTAGAGAAAACTAATAAAGGATTTTTTAAATACAAAAATATTATATCTAATTATATATACTAATCCCTCTTTATTTTTGAGTGTCTAATCTAATTATACAATCTCCCATAAAATATACGTTTTATTGTCTTTAATTGACTTTAACACAAAAACACGTTACAATGAAAGCGTTAATAATAGAAGTATGATTTAATCTATCTGTAATTACTATATTATGCTTTACATTCATAAGCGGAGGTATATTTCATGAATAAAAATTTTAAATTTATACGTACTATGCTTTCTACTGG
Organism: uncultured Gemella sp.; assembly: GCF_963519265.1. Classification (GTDB taxonomy): domain Bacteria; phylum Bacillota; class Bacilli; order Staphylococcales; family Gemellaceae; genus Gemella. The sequence goes on from NZ_CAUQNQ010000004.1 coordinate 24,923, forward strand.
TCTTTTAGTCCCCCCTATATCTTCTATGTAATTAAAGTATAGTTAAATCTACAAATTCATAGCACAATAAATTTTAAAAACATCTATTTGGATGACAATAGAGGCTGAATTATATAATGAAATTATTGTTTACTTTAACAAAGCCAAATATTATCAACATCAAATAAATTAATAATAAAATATATAGGAGATAACAAAATGAATACTGAAAAATATATAGAAATAGCAATATTCGCTGTAATAACAGGCCTGTTATCAGGAACACGTTCATATTTCGTCAATAAAAAAATAGAAAAATTAAAAGAAAAAAGAAAAAAAGATAAATAATTAACTTAATCAACATTGAGATCAACTTTAAAAAATTAATTTCAATAAAATCATAATTTTAAAGTCTCATTGATAAATACCTAAATAAAAATGGAGATAACAGTGACGCAAAACGTATTAACTTGTTTTAAATTTATTACAATTATCAATATAATAAATTATGTAATAATAAAGAACACATTCATAATAAATTATTTACTTATATGTACACTTATTGGAATATTCTACATAGTAATAGATTCAAATAAAAATAAATTAAATATATTAACTGATAAAATCGATATAATTTTATTACTAATTTTTACAAGTATCATAAATATCCTTTACATAATTAATATAAAAATAACAAATTTAAAATATATTATTTTTATATCGCTATCATATATAATCATTAAATATATAATAAAGAAAAAGACTAGTTAACTAGAGTAATAGCCCTCAAAATTCAGACAAATTTTGGGGGCTATTACCAATGCTTAGTTGATTTATTTTACTAATTGACTGATAAATAATTCTTTTGTGATAACTACACCTAATTCAGAATGAAAATTTCTAAGCGTACTATATTGATATGGTTGTAAAGTTCGTTTGGTTATTAACTTATTTTGTTCTATCTTGTTACAAATATCTATGTATTTTTGGACATAATTTTTTACTCTTGTAAAAATACGATTTGAATTACTTAAATAAAATCTCTTCTCCTCTATATCCTTAAAACGATAAACTCTTGAATAGTCTATATGTTCTTCTTTAATAATAGTTAGTTTGCTGAAATCTAATGCTTTTAAACACTTTCTCCCATCACTTTTTTCATACACTGTATACGGAAAAATATGTCTTGCATTTTTTAAATTTTCTGAAATACCCGAGCGTAATGGAATAGCAATTAAAAGATCATTAATACCAAGTATCATAACGCCATGTCCTCTTGAAACATCTTCTTGAAATTCATCTAAGCTATTATATATGTTAAAATAATCTTCAGTTAATAAATGAAAATATAAACTATTTTTATTTATATTTGACATAATCTATCTTCCTTTACTGTATAAAAAAAGAGCCTTTCTTTTTAGAGTCGCGACTCCTACGACTACATCAACTTGAGAGTATTTTCTTTTTAGAGTCGGTATTACTCTCCGACTTCTTCTATACTTATTATATCGAAAAAAATAATTTACGTCAAATTTTTATACAGTAAAATTATTACGGAAAAAATAAATTCCTTTTAAAAACTAGATAAATATTACTTCCCTTTTTACTTTTTGAATTATATAACTTTATTTTATAGAATTTTTCTTCTCATTGTGATAATCTATTATATATAAAATAATCTCAACTGTTAAAAAAATTATGGCTATTTTGATAGCCTTTGGAAAGAATATACAAAATACAACAATTGGTATTAATCCTACTAATAATTGTTGTTTATTCTGTTTGAAAATAGGTTGAGAATTTCTTCTAAACATAAAATATTGTAAATGTCAATCTAAATATGTCAAAAAAATTCAAAATAAAAATGTACATTTTATTCATCTGCTTTTTGGAAAAAATCTTTTAGTCTATAAGAATTTCCAGTTATTTTAGCTACATGTAAATGGTGTAGTAATCTCTCAACTATTGCACTAGCGATTAATGGATCGCCAAATACATCATCCCACTGTGAGAAATTTATATTTGTAGTTATTATTGTACTATGTTTTTCATAACGTCTATCTATTAATTGGAAGAACAATTTAGATTCCTCTTTGGTTATGGGAAGATATCCTAATTCATCTATTATTAATAATTTATAACCACAAAATTTCTTTAATCTTTCTTCTAGTCTACCTTCTAACTGAGCTTTTTTTAATATTTCTATCAGACGTGCACATTTAATAAAGTATGTGGATTTCCTATTCTGAGCTGCGGTTACTCCTATAGAAATAGCTAAATGTGTTTTTCCAACACCGCTATTTCCATAAAATACTATGTTCTCTTTCTTATCTATGAATCTCAATGAATTGAAATCATATATTTGTTGTTTATTTATTGATTCTTGAAAGTCAAAGTCAAACTCCGATAAAGTTTTTACACTAGGAAATTCTGCTACTTTCACAGAATGTTGAATAAGATTTTGCTTTTTCTTTTCTACCTGTGCTTGTGTAAAGTATAGAAATCCGTCTATAAAGGTAAGATTATTTTTTATTTACCTGTTCTAATGTTTGATCAAGCACAGCTAATGACTCTTTACTCTTTAAAAAATTTAGATTATTTATTATTCTCTCATATGTGCTAGTTATTTTCATTTTTATATACTCCTCCTATACTATTAAGATTTTGTTTAGCCATTTCCTCTATTTCTGTTTTTTCTTTATTTGAAAATTTATTTTTTAAACCTTCTTTATAATGTTCAGGATTATAGTTTATTTTTATATTACTTATCTCGTGCATTTCAATAAGTTTTGTGTTAGAGTATATGTATATATTCGAATCAATAACTTGATATTATAATTTTGTCCAATATATTTTCGACCTATAGAATATTGCTTAGTATCTACTGTAATCATACCGACACTATTCACTTTTTAGGTTTTAGTTTTGATTCTGTATCGATTCCTTATTTTTTCAGGTGGTAATGATAATAAGGAATCTTTTTCTTTTTCAAATTTAAAAATGGGGATTTTACCTGTTGCTTGAGATAATTTGTTATTTTCTCTTGTATTTATCCTCTCTACTAATTACACTAATCCGCTAAGTGTCAATGTTCCACTGTATGCCCGTATTTCATCTAATATTTTCATTTGAGATTCTACTTTACCTTTTATTTGATGCATAATAAACATCTATTAACATCCTCATTCGTTTCTTTTTCTATATCCCACCGTCTACAATAAGACTTTACAGTATTAAGCGACAACCCAGTAATAACTGAAATACGTTTATATCCTAAACCATTCTTTCTAAGTTTTTTGATTTCTTCTTTTTTGTTGTAATTCATAGTTTTATCCCCCTAGTAGATATAGGACAATTGGATTTATCTTGAGTACCGACTTTAAAAAAATTCTCCACTCTTCCTATATCTATAGACAAAAGATTTTTATTAAAATGAACCCCCATCAATAAAAAAGACCTACCGTAGACTTGAAAATCTACGATAGGTTGCTCTATCAGTCGAAAAATAATCTTTTTTATTGTATAATAATAGGTATGTAGAAGAGTGAAGACGGTGGCTATTCTTTTTTAGGAAAGTAGGTGATGCCTATGGGCATATATCCAAAATCTTTCAAGAAAGGAGGTAGCCTGAGTTGACAGCCTTTGAAGTTGTGCAGATTCTATTTATGTTCGGTACATTTGTTATCGCATTAATTGGTTTGTGCTATAAAATCTTTAAAGACCAAAACAAAAAATAACCCGTCCCCACTTGGTACTGCACCCAAAAAATTGGACAAAATATTCAGTTATTTTTGTTTAGTATTTTAAACTTTAAAGTCAGTAAATTTTATTACTTTTAGTGACTTTCATTCCTTACAGTTATTTTAGATTTTTTGAACTATTTAGTCAAGGATTTTTAAAAGGCGTAGCCCTTGTCCTTGACTAAATAGGAGAGAAATCTAAACTGTAAAAGGGAATGAAAGTCTCTTTTTATTTATATTTGTTTCTATTAATTTTTCTATAGTTTACGGGACTTAATCCACCTAAGTTCAACTTTATTCTTTCCTCATTATAATATTTTATATAATCTACAATAGCTTCTTTTAATTCATATTTATTCTTGAAAGTATTTTCGAATCCGTAATACATCTCAGATTTTAAAACTCCAAAGAAGGATTCCATAAATGCATTATCAGCCGATGTTCCCTTTCTAGACATTGATTGTTTAATTCCTTTTGCTTTAAGAATTTCTCTATATGTAATATGTTGATATTGCCAACCTTGATCACTATGTAGTATCATGCCATCGTACCTATTATCTTGAAGTTGCGATAACATTTCATACTGTTGTTCCATGTTAGGTGAGAATGAAATATTATAAGCTATTATCTCCGCATTATATCCATCAATTATAGGTGCTAAATAAACTCTATCCTCTCCAATCTTGAATTGAGTTACATCTGTATAACATTTTTTTAATGGTTCTGAGGCGAAGAAATCTCTAGCTATTATATTATCTGCGATTTTTCCAATTTCTCCTTTATATGAGTTGTATTTTCTAGTAGGTCTTACGAATGATAATACACCAAGTTTTCTCGTTAATCTTAAAACTTTTTTATGATTTACTACAAATCCCATATTTTTAAGTTCTAATGTTATTCTTCTATAACCGTATCTATATTTGTTCTTTTCCTGAATTAATAGAATAGCTTCTTCTATATTTTTATTTTTTTTATCTTTATCTTCTTTATTTTTTGTATAATAATATGATGAACGAGATAAGCCTAAAATCTTTAATAGTATGTTTAATCTATGTGTTTCCTTTAATTCTTCTACTATTTTTGTTTTTTCTTCGTTTGAGATTGTTTTAACCTTATCTCCCTCAACTTTTTTAAAACTGCATTTTCCGCACGTAGGTACTCAAGTTCCTTCTCTAATTGTTCTACTTTTGATAATTCATTTTTTTCTATCTTTTTATTATTATTTTTCATTTTACTAGTTCTTCCTCTCGGTTTCTCTAGTATATTATACCCGTTTTCTTTAAATTTTGAAATCCAATTACTAAGTAAAGCAGGGTTTGGTAATGCGTACTTTAATGAAGTAGATTTTATAGAATGTCCTAATATTAAAACCTCATTGATTATATCTAATTTCAATTCTGGTGGATAGTAATTATTTTTCCCCTTAATCAGCACTGTTTCACCATGTAAATCAGCCAATTTGACCATGTACTTCACATTACTAGGATCAATTTCAAACTTTTTAGACAGTTCCTTGTATGAGTATCCTTCTTTCTTAAGTCTATACATTTCTATCCTATTTTCATCTGTTAATTTCATAATAAATAGCCCTCCAAAATTTGTCCAAATTTTGGGGGCTATTACCCTTTTGGCGAGTAGGACGAGTTATTAATTTAATTCAAATATAAGCTACCGTCTTAAACGGTTCTACATTGGAGTCTAGTTAGCGCTAGACTCTTTTTATATTTTTATTATACCATAATTCAGATAAAACTCAAGTGGTAAATGTCAATAGATATAGTATAATTATTACGGAAAAGGTAAAAAAAATAATAAATTCCTTTAAACTATAAGTTACAACACTACAGAAAGGAATTTATTCATATGAACATTATAATACAAATCTTTATCAAAAACATAGAAAATACTTTAAAAAGATATAGTAAAATTATTATGAAAAAAGCATAAATTCCTTTTAAAAACTAGATAAATATTACTTCCCTTTTTACTTTTTGAATTATATAACTTTATTTTATAGAATTTTTCTTCTCATTGTGATAATCTATTATATATAAAATAATCTCAACTGTTAAAAAAATTATGGCTATTTTGATAGCCTTTGGAAAGAATATACAAAATACAACAATTGGTATTAATCCTACTAATAATTGTTGTTTATTCTGTTTGAAAATAGGTTGAGAATTCCTTCTAAACATAAAATAAAGAAAAGCAATAGTTATAGTTGCAACTATAGATCCTAATATACTGTCCATTATCAATACCTCCTATTATGTATGTGGAAATTTCATATTCTGTATAATTTTATTTTTATAGTGTTATTAAACTTTACACCATTATTTTAATATGAAAATACAATGGTATCAATACGAAAATCTCGATAATGCATTTCATATAAAACAGATGTACACTTAGTCGTCTCTATCACAACTAAGTGTACATTCTTTTATCTCTCATCACCTAATAATTCTGATCTTATTATCACGCTTATTGCTAAAACAAACATTATTAGACTTAAGAATATTGTAACATAAGTATTTATATCAAGATCCATATCAAAAATTACAGTTCTCATACTCGTTAATTGGTAAGTTAATGGATTAAGTTTTGATATATAATATAGCGCCTTAGAATTGTCTAAACTATAAAAAGTCGGTGCAGCAAAAATTATCGGTAGTAATAATGTTCCCAAGATAAGGTCTCTAGTTCTATACGATACAGTTCCTAATGAGATAATAACCCCAAGAGAAAACCAAAATACTAGACTAATAATTACAATAATTAATACTTTTAAGAAAGGAACTATCTGTATTTTTATTCCTAAAAAGAACGATAAAAAGTAAATTAGTAATACTTGGACTATTGTGATTCCTAATGGAAATACTAATTTCCCTAAAAAATAAGAAATAGCCGATGTTCCTTTTATTCTTTTATACGCTAAAAGTCCCCATTTTTTATCTAAATTCACCCTATAAACCGACTGATTCATCTGAGAATTTAGTATTACTCCAATTATTCCAACAAAAATATATTCAATATAGCTAACATTTTCTCCTTTAAAAGCCAAACTTGAAAAAGAGTTCCCTATCCCAAATCCAAAGAATACAAAGTACAAAATTGGAACCATAAGCTGAGTATATATAATCTGCTTATTATTTTCAATCGCCTTATATTCTATATACGATGTTGCCCAAAAATTCTTTATTACATTTTTCATATAATTACTCCTCCAATTCCAATATTCTCTTCAAGGTAATTTCTTCTTTCTGCAAGTTTCCTATTGTAATATTTTCTGCCAATAATAATTTTAATACATTCGAAATTTCCTCTTCTTTTTCCAAGAAAATTTTTAAATTTTTATCATCAACGATTGTAATAGTATCTTTATATTTCTCTACTATATCTCTACTTAATTCACCATTGTAAGAAATATTGTATACTATTTCTTTATTATATTCTCTTAAGAACGTGCTCATTTCACCAAAATATAAACATTCCCCGTCGTTTATATAAATTATCTTATTACAATACTTTTCTATAAGATCTAAATCATGAGAAGATATAAATACAGCATGTTCTTTATTATTATTTTTTATGTATTCTAATATATTTTTTGATAATACTACATCTAATCCTGTAGTAGGTTCATCTAAAAATAAAATTTTTGAATCTGACACCAGACTTCTTGCTATTTGTACTCTCTGCAATTGTCCACCAGATAATTCTGTTAAATCAGATTTCTCCTTACCTTTTAAACCTAGAACATCAATAATCTCATCTACACTTTTCCTACTAATAGTATTTTGAGAATATAATAGCCCCATATAAATATTGTCGTATACATTTAAGTACCAATCTACTGATTGATTTTGCATACAATAATCCACATCTCGAACAGACACTCCTTCACCGAAAGATACCTCACCTTCGATATTAGAAAACAATCCTAATGTAGAATTAATTATCGTAGTTTTCCCTGAACCACTTTTACCTATAAGTGCAATCATATCTCCTTTTTCCGCAGAAAAAGAAATATTTTTAATCGCGTAATCACTAGAATTTTTATATTTATATGCTAAATCTTTTACTGTTAAAAGTTTTACCATTTAACTCCCTCCTTCCGATATTACGTTTTACTTCTAATTACTTTTTAGAAAAGGGAGTGACTCAAAAATCGTGATTTCGTAGAAATCGATTTTTTAGAGTCACCCCCGCACAGTTTATTAGATATCTAAAAAGCTTTTATAAAGCGACTTTAGATATCAATAAACCACTGCGTCTATGAGTTCTCATAGACACTTTGTTAAATTTTAGGACCTTTTTGTCAGCCCCTTTAACTCTTTAATATGTAGCTTACACAATAAAGTGCATCTTCTTGAATGAGTAGCTTATTAATCGAGTATCTACTTTAACAAATACTATAAAATCATTATCGTCTGTTAAAATAGCTGACTCCTCTCCTCTATTCAAGTTATAATGAGAAACAACAATTTTTTAAGATCATTAGAAACTCAAAAAATAATGATGATTCTCTTTATTATTTTTTACATTATAAACTATAAAATTCCAATATCTAATACCATTTTTTTGTCCTCCTTATTTTATGAGGTTATAAAGCTTTATAGTTTTATTGTAATATAAAAACGATTTGAAAGCAATATGAAAAGAAAAAAAAAAAAAAACGCTTTCAAAAATTAATTCTTGTTTTTTTAAAGTAAATAAATACCAGTTTAAATAGGAATATGACTTGGTATTACTTCTTAAATTAAGATAAAAAATGTACACCTAGCTATTTCTAAAAATACTAAGTGTACATTGTTTTATTAATTTTTCATTTTTAAAATTTTTTCTAATAACTTTTCCTTAATCTAATAAAGTGTGCTCTCTATTTCTTAAATTCACATACAATACATGAATAGCCGAAATTGCATTTATTAGCAAAATATAATAAGCAATGTTTTCTACATATAATCCTACAAAACTCAATATAATAGTAAATAATGGTGCACTTATTCGAAAAATTTGAACTATACTTTTTCTATAATCTTTATCATTAATTTTTATGAAATTAGTCCTTAATTTTATACTGATTGATACCCCAAGTGCCACTATTAAAGATAATAATATCACTTGTAATGGTAAAAACACCTCACATATAACCAATATGAAGAATACTATATCAAAAATTATGTAAAACATAAGTATTCTATTTAAATTTATATCATATTTCTTAGTAAGTATTAAAAATAAAACTACTGTTAGTCCTGGTATAAAAAATATAATACTAGAATATTGTATTAAATTCCTAGCCGCTAATTGTTTTATAAACAACGGTATAAAAAACACTGCTGCTCCTGATAATAACGCTGTATTGATAATAATATATTTTCTTTTCAATTTATTAAAAACTAATCTTTCAGAATTTTTCTCAGTTTCATTTTTAAAATTATTTATTTTGAAACTTGAAAATAAAACAAACATAATTATAAATACTATTAAATATTCATCAATATTCACCTTATAAATATAACTTCCTAAAGAAAAGCCAAGCAATTTAGACAAGTTACTATATAAGGATATATCTGTCACTCCAGCTTTGATAGACTTACTTTCCTCTATTACAAATAAATTATAATTAAGTAGCACTATCGATATTAATAAATAATAGACAAAATAAAATGTTAATACGTAGTATAAGTTTATGTTATTTTTAAGAATAAATACTACTACTGAAAAAACTATTAATATATAATAAAAATACTTTGTTTTTATACTAGTTAATAATCTGAAATAACTAGTGTCTAAAAAAATAAATATTTCTATCAAAGTCGTTATTAACAAAATAAAATATATAGGAAAATTATATACAGATATAAATTTCACCGTTATGTATGAATATAAAACACTCAAAATTAAATTCAAACATAAATACAAACTTCTCGCTAATTTAACATTAAATTCTATAAAAAACACCTCCTATATGATTCACTTTGTTCTTATTTCTCATAACTCATTAACCTTTTTTACTATTATGATCCTGTACTTTGATATTTTTTTAATCCGAAATTCCATATTGTTTTATAGATTAATATAAGTAGAAGCGGTCCAAATAATATTAAAAGCCATGTTTCTAAATTAAAACTATCATGTAAATTTATTAAATTTACCACTGGGAAATATCCCACAAATGCGAATGGAATAATTATTAGTACTACTTTAATAAAAAACGGATAAATATTAACTGGATAATTTGCCAATTGATACAATTGCCATAAAACTGATTTTATACCATCATTTGTTATCGAAAAGAAACTAATCGATACTAATGCTAAGTATATAGCCTCTCTTACTAAAACTGCAGATATTGTAAATAAAATAAATTTTATTATAAATAAATAATTTACATCAATATCTAAGTTATATAATGAAAAAATCACAATTACTACACCTGTAATTAACTCAAATAAGGCTTCCTCATCTAATTGGAAAATAATAAATTGATAAAGAATATTTAGTGGTCTTAATAAAAATAAATCAAGTTCTCCAGTTTGAATTAAATATGGGACTTCTAAAGTTGTAACGAAGAAAAATTCCCATAATGCCGATGTTAATGTTAGAAAACCATATAAAAACAACAATTGATATAAAGAAAAGCCACCGATTAATTCTGTATAATTAAGCGTAATAAGTAATACAAATAATGTTGTAAGAGTATCTAGTAAATAACCAAAATTTCCTATAATAAAATCTAGTTTATAACTCAATATCCTTTTTACATCCATTTTAAAAAACTCTGCATATAAATATAAATGTTTCTTCATATTAACCTCCCATTATATCAAACTTGTTAAATACATATCTTGATAGTTTTTTTGAAATTATCAATAATATGATTAACCAAAACATCTGTACACCAAGAATAAATAAGACTTTTCCTAAATCATTATCATGTACAATAATAGAAATAGGTGCATACATTACAGCGTAAAATGGAGTTACCTCTGATATTCTTAATAATAGTTTCGGATATAAATCTAAAGGTAGCAACCCTCCACCGAAAATAATAAGAAGAGCATTAACTAATTCAGATACACCGTTTATTCTTATAAATACCGTTGATAATAATGCAATAATATAACCTAATAAAAAAGCAATAATATAACTCAAAGTATACACGAATATAAAAAGTACAAATCTCTTAAGAGATATAGTTCTAAATATTAAATTATTAAACAGTAAAATATAAATAACTAAAATCGACAGTACTTGGAATTTTAATTTATAGAGAAAATTGCCTAAAGTAGTGAAAAACGTTATGACTATTAATCTATTAGGCTTATTTAAATAATTAATAATAGTACCTTTTAAAATCTTCTCAGATACAAAATTGGTAATTATTTTTATAGGTAAAACTATTTGTAAAATAATCGCAAACAGTACATAAGTTATTATTTCATCAATATTTTTAGAATTGTATTTTTCAACATATATCCAGATACTATACTGTATTAATACCATAGAAAGTGATGCAATTATCTGCATTACTGTATTAAATTTGTATTGTAATAAACTTTTATATTGATATAAAGTATAAGCAAAAAATCTATTCATATTTATCACCTGTCTTATCTTTCACAAGCAATACTTCTTGTAGATTTAAGTCCAACACTTCAGTTTGTGTAATAATACTTTCATTAGGTAGTAGTTTTATTATATCTAACACATTAAATTTAGTTTCATCAAAAACAAATTCTTTAGAATCAATATTTGTACGTAAAGGCAATATTCCTTCTTTAGCCAAATCTACTATATTCTCTCCGTACATTTTTAATTTTTTATATTTATTAAAAATTTGCTTGAAGCTCTTCACTTCACCATCATAATTAATTTCGCCATCACTTATCAAAATCATTCTCTTACATACTTTTTCAATATCAGAAATCTCATGAGTTGTTAGTATGATAGTAGTATTATACTTCTCATTTATTTTTAGTATTAATTCCATAATTTTCTTCTTTGTTTCTATATCTAAACCGATAGTTGGTTCATCTAAGAACACTAGTTGAGGCTTATGAATAATACTAGCTATAAACTCCCCACGCATTCTTTGCCCTAAAGATAGTTGCCTTACCGGTTGATATAAGTACTCTTTTACATTTAATTCTGTTATTAAATAGTCTAACCATTCTTTATTATCTACTTCATAGATTTTTGATAAATACTCAAAAGAATCAATTAGTGATAAATCCCACCATAAATGTGATTTTTGTCCGAATAGTGCACCTATGTTTTTAGCATTTTTTTGCCTATTTACAAACGGATCTTTACCGAACACTTTTATTGAACCTTTTGTAGTAGTTAGTATTCCTAACAGTAATTTTATTGTTGTAGATTTCCCAGCTCCATTATTTCCTATATATCCTACAATTTCTCCTTCTTTAATACTAAAATTTATATCCTTCAACGCTTGTTTAACCGTCTTTTCTGTATTAAAAAAGCTAACTCTATTTTTTATTATGTAATCTTTACTAAGACTCTCAACACTAATTATCTCTTTCATAATATTTCCTTTTATTTTACTAATTTATTATCCGATTTACGATGATTTTCTTCATCAAATTCTACTATTTTTCTAGAACCTGTTCTTTTGTTTTTTACTATATTAACGTGTTTTTCTCATAAAGTCAATATTTTCTGAATATTATGTTTATTTTTCTTTTAATTTGCGATAAGGAAATTATTTTCTCTAGCAAATTCGGTGATTTTTGAAACAATAAAAAAACAACCCCATCTCACTAAATCATGAGATGAGGTCAGAATTGCGTAATTTATTTCTATTGTTTTTTAACTCTTTTTCATAATACTTCCTCTTATTTTACTAATTTATTATGCCAATCAAAATTTAACCCCATCTCTTTTTTTATAAATTCATAAGACCTTTCTGGTAATGATAAACGTAGTTTCTCCAACTCCACTTTAATTTTGTCCTTAAATAATGTCAATTCATCAGCTTCTTGAAATATAGATATAGAAAACATTAATGAATATATACTCTTCCTTACACTAGATAGTTTTTTCCCTCTTGTTTTATTAATATGATGGTTTGTTCCAGCTAGTCTCTTAACATCTTCTGAATACGGCAATTTATCTATGAATTTCATAAAATTATCATCTATTGGAATCGAGGTACTAGTGCAATAAAATCTCTCATTAACGGCTGAAACCTCATACTTTCTAGACATAATATACTTCATGATATTTAATATTAATAAACGTTAATTTAACAGCAATTTAAGTATATTTTGCTGTAATTTAATTATAATAGAAAATAGTCAAAAAATAGTAGATTTTATAGAGTATCAAGAGGCTTTCCCCCTTTTTTTCCCCTCATATAAAATTGATATAATCTATCTTCATCACTTCTAAAATCCACTTGAAATACTAATTTCTCATTTTTAATTCCTCCGAATATCTAATTAATTTATTTGCGACTTTTAAAGTCATATTTTCTAATTCATACTTACCACTGCGGTAATTTTGAATAACGCTAAGCGTTAATCCTGTATCTTTTGAAATTCTATAATCAGTTAAGTCACTGTTGAATAATTCTTCTATTTGTTTAATCGCTTTATCTATCATTGTAAAACCTCCTAAATAAGTTTTAAGATAATTGAAATTATCACGGTAAATATACCTAATACTATAATCATAGTTTGTATTTTTTCTTTTTTCATGATATAATGTGAATAACATTTAGGTACTAGGAGCTTTTATAAGCTCCGTTCCCTAATGGTCTATTTACAGACTTTTTCAAAGATTTCAAGAATTGTGTTTACTATTTCTAAGATAGCTAACACAGTTGCTAACCCAAGCATCTTGTCTTTGTGAGAGTCTGTTTTTTTTATTTCTTCTGTTACTCACTACCTCACCTCCTTTACATTTATCGTTATACCTTGCACAAGGTATAACGTCAAGAGTTTTTTTTAAACTTTTTTATTTTAACGGAAATTTTTAAAAATCTCTATTATAAGCGGAAATAAAAAAGACCTACCTTAATTGGTAAGTCATAAATATAAAGATTGAATTAATTTTTTTGTTCTTCTAATTTCATTAATAATAGCTTTAGATTATTTTCAGATGTATAATCCTTTATCTCTGAAAAACCAAAAGACTTATAAAAATCTAAAAGTTTAGGGGTATCAGCACATTCTAACCAAACGTATTTTGCATTAACTATCATTTTTGCTTGCAATAATGTATCATACGCTAAGGTTAGAATCATGTTTCCTGTTATACTTCTTGTTTGTAATGCTTCTTTTGAATAGTTCTTACCAATTTGTCCTATGAGATAACTGTTTAAAACATAACCGCCACTTTCTGTTTTTCTTCCTCCCTGACATAATTTTCTTTTTTGAGAAGATGATAAGTTACTATAATTTCTTTTCGACATAGTCAGAGGTTTATTTGCTACTGAAAAATATCCTACTAATACGTCATTTCCTTTGTGTTCGCTAAATATCAAATGAGTGGTAGAAATTGCCATTTTTTCAAATTGAATAGCTTTAGAATGTAAAAAGTATTCCACATCATTAACTTTTCCAGTTTCTGTATTAGGAATACTTTCAAATTTATTTAGTATTTCTTGGACAGTTTCTTTATCCAGTGCTTTTAGTAATGATTGCAACCCTATAATTTTTAAAGACATTCTTTTTCCTTTCTAGAAGAAAACATCTTTTTAATTAAACTTAAATCTTTTATTGTTTCTACATTAGAAACCTCAACAGTTTTTGCTTTTTTTGTAGACTCTAAAGCTTTTATTAAACTATCAGCATTTTTTCTATTAAATTTAATATCCGCTGTAAAACTTTTTGTAGCCATAAATATCATTCCCTCTTTATTTATAATCATACACTTTCATACACTAAATATACCATTTCCTCAGCTAAAAATCAAGATAAATTAATTCTTTTATAGAAAAAAAACAACATGGAAATTTTCCAAAATTGCTATTCTAATAGGCATAAAAAAAGGGAGTGACTCAAAAATCGTAATTTCGGAGAAATCGATTTATTGAGTCACTCCCTTGGAGGAATAAAATACACCAAATGTCTAATTTGATTATACAATCTCTCCTTTTATTGTCTTTTAACTCTTTTCTTTCCTTTTTCTCTTCTTATTTTTATTGAAAAGAAACACAAGAATTATTATAAAATATCCTACATACATAATATTGTTTAAAATATACAGCATATAATTATTAATTAAATATCTATTTATAATATCTACTACTATAATAATCGGAAATGTATAAATTAATAATTTTTCAAAAAAATCTTTCTTTGATTTCATAATTTCTAATCATCCTTTTTCATAATTAACAACATATGTACTAATTTTAAATTATTAAATCTATTCTTCCTCACTTTATTCTCCCATTAATTTCAAAAAACAGACTCTTGATTTAGTAATAACTTAATCTGATACTATAATTTATTCATCTTTTAACAAAAAATAACAATTAATGTAACTGTCTACTATTTCTCCAATTTTATTATCATCTGTCAAATTTGGAATTTTTTCTTTAGTTTTTTCTATTAATAAATTTCTATCTAATAAATGTATATCCTCGGCTGCTATTTCATCAGTAATGTCTGAATAGAAAATAAGCAAATCTTCAGTTTGCTCTATATTTAACCCATTTTTAAAACAAGCAAATGTAAATGACGGTTCTTCACCGTACTTAACCCTTAAATAATCTACTAGTTCAACAATAACTTTAAAATTTAGTAAATTATCATTAAACATTTTTTCAATCATAGGATCCATAATTATTTTCCCCTTTCTGTTGTACTTATTTACAGATATAATTATATCATTCTCTCATACCAAATAAATACCTTTAATTCAATCTGTAAAAGTATTTTTTAATTTATAACAGATAAATCTACGATATTTTTTTAAGACTCATTAGTGATATTACTATAATGATAATTAAAGAATATAAATTTATATATGAAAAATATTCTTTTCCTAATTTTTCTATCAGAAACGCTATAATTATGCCTCCTAGAGAATACAAGACACTTCCTAAAACTAGGATTAATGATAATACTTGCCCCATTATTTTTCTAGAAATTTTTCTTTGAAAAAATGTTGCTTTATAAATTAGTACTGGTGCTGAAGCGATTCCTGCTATAATAAGTATAATTACTGAAAGAATAATATTCGTACTAAAATAAAACAGTATCAATAATAAACAATGCACTATAATACCTAAGCAAATTAATTTTTCTATTTTAATTTTTGATATAAATTGCAAACCTATTATAAGCGAAGCCAGTATAATACCAACAGATTGTAAAGAATTTAATATTCCATACGCTACACTATCATTATTTAAATTTTGTTCTACATATATTGGTAATAAAACGATAAAACTTCCCCAAGTAAACATATTCCACAATGTCGTATTAATTGTCATAAGGAATATCTCACTATTTTTTACAATATACTTCATAGAACTAAATATTGTATATTTTTCCTGTCTGTTTTCACTGTTACTAAATATCTCGTCACTTTTTATTGTACTTATTATTATCGCTGAAATGAAAAATAATACAGCACCTATTATGAAAGCTATTCTATTATTACCTAGCACTCCCATTATCGCAACAGAAATCGAACCAAAGATATAAGAGATGTCGAAAAATATTATCATCAATGCATTAGCTGTTACTAATTGTTCATCATCACACACCTCTTTTATTATTATATCTCCTCCTGCTGATAAAGGAATTCCTATAACGCTATTCAAGCCTATCAATAATCCTATAATACTTAAAGATATCTTATCATTAAACGGTAATAAGAATATAATCAGAAAAATACCAGCTCTTAGTAGTAAAAATAAGAACATTGCTTTTCCAATATTAAACCTGTCTAACACTTTTGATATTAATGGTCCAAAAACTATAGCTGGTAATTGAGTCAACACACCAAAAATAGCTATCAATAATGGATTTTTAGTTTCTTCATAAATCAACCAGATAATGCTTATACTAACAAATGATTGCGCTAATGTTGTGAAGTTAATCGAAAAAAAATACTTTATAAAATCAACATTTTTTAAAACACTCATATATTTATTCATAAATCAATTCCTTTTTATTCCATAGTCTCTCATGTCTTATTCTAAAATTTTAATAATATGTGAATTTATAGCTTTTAAATACACCTTCGAAAAATTTCTCCCTTATTTTTCATAACATATAAACAATTACTATATTTATTATAATATGAAAATAAAGTGGTAACAATTTGAAAATTTTAATATAAAATCATGCTCCCTCTACTTCACTTCTTCCTTTTTCCTATAGTATTCTTTTGCAAAATCTACGCAACTTTTTAAATCTATACAAAGAACTGATGTTTTCTGAATCCCTTTTATTTGATAACTTTCCTTACAATTCTCCAAGAATTCTTTCTGTACTGTTAAAAAATCATCATATATATCTAATTCGATATTAGAGAACTCTAACCACTCTCCACCCACATTAGCACTTTCTTTTATTGTTTTTCGATTTAGTGAGTACTCTGCAAGATGCAATGCTGTATTAGATTCAAAATCAGTTCCTAATAACAAAATTTTGGCATTTTGATCATACAATCTCCCCAATGGTGAATTGTATCCTAAACCATCATTTAATGGATGCTCTTTTATTATTTCCTGTGCTTTTTCTCCTACTGCTGAAAAAGAATATAGTGGATGAGAACTTCTAACAGAATGTTTTAGATTCATAATAAACTCGCTAAATTTTCCCATACCTCGTGTACTAGATAGATCAACATCATAAGATAAACTTTCCTGTTTTATTTTTTCTATCCACTCCTTAGGAACTTTAGGATATTCCCAATACTCTGGAGACATATTTTCTAAAGATTGTGTTGGGACAACAAGCGTTCCACTTTCTCCTAATCTTTCCATAAGTGCTTCATAAATACATCTTGCACCACCGATTATATAACCGAATTTACTAAGAGAAACATGTGCAATCAAGATATCGCCTTCTCCTATTTCTAAATCTTTAAATAAATTTAAAAAATCACTTTTACCTATTGGCATTAAATTATTATCTAAAGCATCACTCATAAACTTATAACTCATGCTTGTCCTCCTTATTAAATGGGAGCTACTCAAAATCTTATTTTCGGAAAATCAATTTTTGAGCACTCCCCTATTTTCATTTTTCTATTCAATCTATATCATTTTTTACTAACTTTCATTTGTATCACAATTTAATAATATTATCAAATTTTCCTCTTAGTTCATCACTTATGTCATGGCTAATCATTATTATCGTTAATTCTTTATTTCCTAACAGCATTTCTACTAAACTTTTCGCTGATTCTTTGTCTAAAGCTGATGTTCCTTCATCAATTAAAAGTATTTTTTTACCATTAAATAACGCTCTAGCTATAGCCAATCTTTGGCGTTGTCCTCCTGAAAGATTCTTTCCATGAACCTCTACTTCTGAATATAAGAGGTCTTTCTGTGTTAAGCCTACTTTTTCTAAATATTTAGCTACTTCACTGTCTTCTACCACTTCTCCCATAGTTATATTGTCTTTAACAGTACCTGAAAATACAAAATTTTCTTGCTGAATTATAGTCAATTTTTCTAGTATTTGTTTAGTAGATAATTTCTTCAAATCAACACTACAATACTCTACACTACCTTCATAATTTCTTAATTGTCCTGTAATTATTTTAAATAATGTTGATTTACCAACGCCACTATCTCCACTTATTAAATATTTATTCCCCTCTTTTATATCAAAATTCACATTATTTAGAATTTCTTTATCACCGTAACTGAAATATAAGTTTTTTATTTTAAATAATATTTCTCTTAAAGAATATTCAACGGGTAAGTGAGTATCCTTATTATTTAACATGAATTCATCATGCTTAGAGATAATAGGTTTTGCCCCCTTAATAAATGCTATTCTATAACCAACTTGGCTCATACCATCAAATACAAGATTAGAAAACATTCCTACAGCTGCAACTGCACCGATTTCCAAATTATCCTTAACAACTAAATACCCTGTAACAAAAACTAATAACACTTGGAAAAAGACATTTAAGCCAAAGTTAAGCATATAATAATTACTTTCCAACTTACTTTGTTTAACAAATACATTTTTCAAAATTCTACTTATATTAGCTATTCTTTTAGGAATTATTTGTAATTTATTAAGAGAGAAATACGTATCATAGCCTAGAATCGTCTCCTCTAACGAAGCAACATAATTCTCATTTTCTTTAGTAACCTCTGTTCCCATATTATGAAGTTTTTTATTAAAAATTTTTGGAAGATAAATTAATATTCCCGTTCCTATAATAGTAATTAAAGAAATGATCCAGTGATATTTCAATAGAGCATAAAGAGAGAATACCACACCAGAAAGACTGTATATTATAGCAAATATATTTCTCAAACCTTTTTCTTGAATCATTTGAATATCATTATTAAACCAAGATTGATAAACACCAGATGAATTATCTTTATACTTTTCAATATCTAATTCTATAAGGCTACTAGACAGATTATCCTTAACATCTATTCCAATATCTTGAATAAAAATCTCCTCTCTTACCTTTACCACCCTATCAATTACTATAATAACAATCCACGTAACTGATAAGAATAAGATAATTTCAAAGAAACTATGTAGATTTCTATTAGTAAGCACAGTTATAGCATCTGCATTTAAAAAGTTACTCTTCATAAGAAATAACTGTCTTAACAATATAAGAAAACAAATTAATAAGAACCTATATTTAAATTTTAAAATATATTTTTTCATAAGTACCTCCTACTTTTAATTCCACTTAATTTAATAACATACTAATAAGGGAAATTTTGAGAAATGTGTAAAACACCAACTTATATTTATACCTTTATTATAGTACAGAAAAAAGATAGAAACAATATAAAATTATAATTTTCAGAAAACTTACTCTAATTATCTTGACACGAAAAAAAAGTCAGTATAATTGAGAGTGACTAAAAAATCGATTTCTTTGAAATCACGATTTTTGAGTCACTCCCAAGCGCACCTGAACAGTTTAACTTCTCTCTTGCCTTTATTTTTCCACCTATCAAAAAACAAATAACTAAGAAATTCTATTATAAAGTCCGTATTAATTTCTCATATTTAAGATTCATCAACAAAATAATATTTAAAATTTATATTATTATTTTACAATTCTTCTAGATAATATCAATAATATAATAAAACTTGCTAATAACAGTCCATAAATCATTAAGACTAGTTTTACTTCTATCGCTAGAGATAATACTAATGAAATATATATAATAATTAGTAATGAAAATAATAGAACTCCTATGAAATTCATATAGATTTCTCCAATTACAAAAGTTCTTATTTTGTCTAAAGATATTCCCATATTTTTTAATATCTGAATTTCAGCTTTTCTTTCTTCTAAACTTAATATCATCGAATTAAATAGATTTATTACAAATATAATTAAAATAAAGATATTTAAAAATAACAAACCAAAATAAACAAAGTTATAAAACTGTAAATTTTCACTTATTACATCTCTTGTATATAGACCTTCTAAATGTCTATTAGAATTCACATAATTCTTAATAACATCAGTATTGTTGTCAGTATTATAGACTTCTACTGATAAGATATTAGAAGTTTCTATTCTTGATGTTTTAGGTGCAATAGCTACTAAATTATAAGGATAAAATTGATTGTCTATTATTGTGGATATGACATACTTCTCCAATTTCCCTGTTCTAGAATCTTTTAAATCTAGAGTATCACCTACCTGTAGATTTAATAATCTCCTAAGCTTTTCATTCAAAATCAACTCATTATCTAAAAAATTATTATTTAATTTTTTCCCTGAAATCACATTAAAAGTTCTTAGTTTATCTCTTTTTTCTATGTCTAATTTAATAATTTCTATTTCATTTATATCAACCTTTGATTTTTCACTTAATCTTTTCCAATCATCACTATATGGAACATTTGAAGCTATTCTATAGTCTTTTGTATATAATATTTCTACTATATTATTGCTTTGTATGTTTTCCTCTATATATTTTAAATCATTATTATTAACAAAATTCTCACTTTTATTCTGATCAGCATTTGTTATTATATAATCAGCAGGCAACTGATTTAAAGTATTTTCTTTAACCTTATTAGAAAATATAGATAAAAAATTGAAACTAAATAATAGTAAAACAATTGATAAAACCATCAATTTCATTATCATAGCATATTTATTATAATTATTTGCAAATGATTTAACTGGATATGAAATATCAAAGAACTTTTCTCTTTCGGACAATTTATACAATCCTACAAAACAGTACTTAAACACTATAAAAAATGATACTATTAAAATAGCTACAGTTAAATATTTAAAATTTTCATTATCTAATACATTAGACATTACAAAGAATAATAAATTTATTATTAATAAGGATAAAATTTTTCTTCTTAATTTTGTATTGATAATACTATCTTTTTTATGAATAACCTCAATATCGTCTACATATTTATTTTTCTCTTTTCTTAGCAACAGATATGTTACTAAGAAAACTATTAGTTGATTTAACAGTAAATATACAACTGCACAAAAAACA
The DNA here is from genome assembly GCF_963519265.1 of uncultured Gemella sp. Classification (GTDB taxonomy): domain Bacteria; phylum Bacillota; class Bacilli; order Staphylococcales; family Gemellaceae; genus Gemella. The sequence goes on from NZ_CAUQNQ010000004.1 coordinate 46,331, forward strand.
AATGTTGAAAATGAAAGTATTTCAAAAGATACATCTAACTTCTTAAAAATACTATTAGAAAGTAAATATATACCACCTGATAAGAATATTCCTAATACCGATCCTACTGTTGCTAAGATTAAGTTTTCACCTATAAATATTTTATTTAGATACTTATGACTAATTCCCATTCTCTTTAAGACTGTCATTTCAAAAAAACGAGATCTTATTCTCATTTTAAAAATTCCAAATAATGATATTATATATGTCAGAAACATTCCTGTTATCATAATATAAAATAAAGGAGTATATATTCTTATTTTTTTATAATCTAATTCTTTACCTTTCATACTATCATATTTTAATTTTTTATCATTAAAATATTGTTCTAACATTTGTTTTATAGCTTCTTTATTTGCTTTTGTTTTTAACTGAAGCAAATTAACTTTATCTTTATAATTATTATTTTTCTGTAAATCAGATAAATTAATAAATATTTTCAACGATAAACTATCCTGAATATTACTAGAAACAATTGCAGATATTTTATAACTATTATTATATATAGTCATAGTATCTCCTACTTCTAATTTATACTTATCAGCATAATTTTTATTAATAACTATTTCACCACTATTTAACTCTTTATTTCCATTTAATGTTTGATATTTTGCAAGTTCCATAGAATTATTTTCAAGCCCATAAATTGTTGATTTATCCTCTAATTCTAAAACTAATAATTTATTAAACTTTTCATATGGAATAGGAATCTCCCTTATCTTATCATTATCAAAAAACACATTTCTTTCGATGTACCCAAATTGTAAATCATATTCTCCAAATTTCTGATTATTTTTATTTTTTAATCCAGTACTCACACTGAAGAATATAAGAGTAAAAACTAGTAATAATACTAGACTTATACATGAAGATATTAATAGAATTTTGCTTTTATTTCTATTAAATTTTATTGAATTTAAAATATATTTCTTTATCATATCTTCTCCCCCATAAACTAAATGTTAATTTTTAATAACTCTCTTTGTATTAAATCTACTCGATTACTTAAATCAATATCTATATTAGTCTTGTCAAAAGATAAATTTGAAATAATGTTTCCATCTTTTAAAAAATATACTTTATCCGCATATGCAGCAACATAAGAATCATGACTAACCATTATCATCGTCTGTCCTATTTTTTTTATAGATTCACGAATAAATTTTATCAAATTAGCTGCGTTTTTTGAATCTAATGCTCCTGTAGGTTCATCTGCTAAGATAACTTTAGGGGTATTCATAAATGCCCTAGCAAATGCTACTCTTTGTTTTTCTCCTCCTGATAATTCAGTTATATTTTTATCCTTTTCATTCTCCAAATTCGCCATTTTTATAAAATAATTTGCTTTATTTCTAATTGTTTTTGTATCTTCCTTTTTTAGTACTCTAGCAGGAAAAATAATGTTTTCGTAAGCAGTAAAAATATCTAGGAGTTGATAATCTTGAAAAACTATCCCTATATTCTTTAATCTATATTCTGCTAGTTTCTCATTGTTAAGACTAGTAATATTTTTATTATCAATTACTACTTTACCACTATCTAGCTTTAACAAACCTGCAATAATTTTTAATAAGGTACTTTTCCCTGATCCACTCTTCCCCATAATAACAATAAATTCACCTTTTTCCACGAATAAATTTAAGTTATCTATAATTTTTCTGTTATTAATTTCTTTGTTAATATTCAATAAATTTATCATATTTTTCGCCTATTAATTACTTCCATATATTTCACATCACATATAAAACTAAACTTTATAAAATATATTGGTCTTCCCTTTATTATACTATTTATGTAACCGTACTTTTGTTTTATCTTTGATATTTGAATTTTTTTAAAAAACAAAAGTAACCGTTTACTTTAATTGTATTTTATCACAATGAACATAGAAAGTGAATATTTTCACATATAAAACTTATTTTTACCAAATAAAAATATTTTTCTTATTTAAAGAATCAATATCCCATACTTATACATTATGAAATCGACATTTTTTTATTTAAAAATTGATTTAAATACAATAATATTTCCCATCTCTTTTTCTTATATAATATTTCTTTCTATATTAGCAATAAAATTTCTTATCTTTTTTTGTATTTTAATTAATTGTATTTTTCAGAAAACTTACTCTAATTATCTTGACACAAAAAAAAAAGTCAGTATAATTAAAGTTACATAAATACTATAGGGGATTCAAAAATAACTAAATCTTAAAAAAGTTTATATGAGAACTCGTATTCGTAGTCTAAACTCACCTTATAAAAGCTTTTAGAGATCTAAGAAACTTCATGGAGAAATTGACAAATCGATGTCTCGGTAGTCACTATTTTTGAATAACTTCTATAGAAATATAATCTATACAAAGGAGAGCAATATGATTAAAAATATTTTAGAAGTTATAACATTGAACAAATTAAAGTTATCCATTATGTTTATTTTAACACTAATAGTATCAATAGGGACTGTTTATGTTGTATACGCTCGTGTTGATATTGTTGATTCTGTAATATACAAAACAGGATCTCTATGGACAAAAGTTGGCGTTATTATTTGTATTTTAATAATAGTAGAAATGCTTAGAGCGTGGTTAAAAATTATAATTGCACAATTAGTTAAACAATGGAAAATATATCTAGGTGATAGAATTAGTAAAAACATAGAAACTATGTCTCAATCAGAATTTAATAAGGTTGATTCTGGTGAGCATATGACTAAATACACTTATCAACTTGAATTATTATCTGCGTATTTATTCTCACCATTAACTGGTTTACTTAGTGCTATTGTATTATTTATCTCATCAGTAGTATTTTTATGGCTTATTAACTGGAAATTTGTTGTATTCGCCCTATTATCATCAATCGCTATGTTTTTAATAAGCGGTAAGTTCGGTAATAAAATTAGTGTAGGATATACAAATTTATCAATTTTATCAGGGAAATTCTCTGGAGTTTTAAAGGAATATTTAACAGGTTATGAAGATTTAAAAAATATCGGTAAGATAAATTTATTCTCAAAAAATGTTAAAGCTAGTCAGATTCAAAAAGAAGATCAACAGTATAGTATTTCTAAATTAATGGCATTTGCTGAGTTAACTTTACAAAGTATCGAGAAGTTACTTGAATTATTAATTTTTATATTTGCGATTTACTTAGTTTTAAAAAATGAATTAACTATAGGAACGATAGCTTCGGTATCTACTATACTAGGCATATACCTTACTTCTATCAATCAATTGGTTGATCTGTATATTAAGGTAATCGGTACAAAAGAAATATTAAATAGCGTTATAACTAAATCAACTGCTAAAGAAACACTTTATCCACACGTTGAAGAAAATATTGAATTTAAAAACTTTAATTATAGTTTCGGAGATAACCATGTCATTAAAAATTTCAACTTTAATATAAATAAAGGTGGAAAATATGCCGTAATCGGTAAAAGTGGTTCTGGAAAATCTACTATAATCAAGTTGCTACTAGGAAAATTACAATCCAACCAAGATAAAGTATTAATCGATGGAAATCCTCTTGAAATACAAGATGATATTAACTTCTCAAAAGAGATTGGATATGTGAGTCAACAAACATCTATTTTCAGCGGTTCAATTCGATATAACATCACTTTAGATGATAGTTATTCAGATGAAGAAATATGGAGAATATTGGAAAAAGTTTGTTTAGCTGATAGAGTTAAAGCTTTACCTGACGGCTTAAATCACAACCTAGCTAATATGGGAGAAATCCTATCAGGAGGGGAAAAGCAAAGACTAGTTCTTGCGAGAGTTTTAATTAGAAATTATCCAATTTTAATTCTTGATGAAGCAACCTCAGCATTAGATGAAAAAACAGCAGTACAGATAGAAAACAATATCTTAGCTGACAACAAGTTAACCTTAATAATGATTTCTCACCATATACAAGAAGAAATCAAAAAACAACTAACAGAATGTGTAGAATTAAAAGTACAGTAATATGATTTATTAAATGGTTTAAACAAAATGGGAGTGACTCAAAAATCACGATTTTTAAGTCACCCCCGTTTTTTTATTTTCCCTTATATAATCTAGCAACAGCAGTATAATAATTATATTGAATACCTACATTCCAAATTAAAATTTTAAACTAAAAATTTCTACACTTTGAACAGTGTTTTCCTCCAGACTTTGTTCAAAAGTATAAACTTATGCAAATTTCTTATAAAAGTATAAATATCTCATTATAAATAAAAATGAAACTAACACAAATAGAAATACAAACTTAACTAGATTATCTATAAATTGTAAATAGATAAATACTAGTAAAACTCCTGCTACCTCTACCAAGTATTCAATTACACTCGCTTTTTTCCAGTTGATTTTGTCATATAAGTCAACCACATAATATTGAGCAATACCTAATATCATAAACGCCAATACAGCTAAACTATATGCCTTAATATCTGTTTTATCTTGAGTGAAAGCTTCAGGTAAAAAGCTTGTAGTGTTAGTTAAATATTTATTCATCGCTATAAATAAGAAACCTACTATTTCAACTTGCAATACCAACAAACCTAAATCTTTAAGCTTATTCATTTTTCTCCTCCTCCCTTTTAAAATTATTTTATTAACTAATACAATATAATTACTTATACTTATTCAAGTATATTATACCATTTTTAAAAACGCATTCAAAATATTTGTGATGTAATGTTATGTGTATTTTTTTAATTCATCAGAAAATAATACTATACCAAAACCTAATAAAACTATAATAACCGATATTAATATCGCCATTTTTACCGAAAAATATGTTGAAATACCTCCACCTATTGCCGCTCCTAGTGGAATAAGTCCTCTTCCAAAAATTCTCCAAATAGCAGAAGCACTTCCCAACATTGATAAATCAACATTACTCTGTCTTATTGTAGTAGCATTCACATTATATAAAGGCATCGCTGCTCCTATACACATCGTTGCAACAAATAAAGATAATGTACTCTCTTCACTGCTTAAATAATAAAGAGTGAAGCCCACTGCATATAAAATAAATGATAATATTATAGTTCTTCCCATTCCTATAGTATCAGATATTTTTAAAGAACTTATCGATGCTACTACAAGACCTATATTCCCTACGCTTATAATCATCCCAATTGTATATGGATCAACATTTAAAACCTTACTTAAGTAATAAAACTGAATCGATTGAAAAATACCTATACCGAATACCAATACAAAGTAACTCATCGCCAATTTAAATAATATTTGATTATTAAAAAAATAATTATATGCTTCTCTTATGTGAACTATCGATTTCTTTTTTGTTTTTACTTTATCTTTCTCTATATCACATGGAAGTAATATCTGACAAAAACTTGCTAGCACAAATGTTATCCCATCTATTATAAAAATAAATGGAGCAGAAAATAAACCAAATATAATTCCCCCAACACTTGGAGCAGCAGTATCAATAACACTATTACTTAATTCCATTTTATAGTTTGCTTTCTTTAGATTTTCTTTCTCTACTACCATAGGAATTTGACTATAAAAAGATATACTCCCAAATAATAAGAATGTATTCAATAAGAAAATTAAAATGTAAAATCCCCACAGTGATAATATTTTAAAAATAGAAAATACAAACAATATTATAGAAATAACAAAACAAATTATATTTGTAAAAATCCCTATTTTCCTTTTATCCCCCCTATCTACAACAACCCCTATTATTGTTCCAAAAAGTAAGCTCGGTAAAAACGACATTACTGTAATCATAGAAGTTTCTAATACCGTAGTATCATAAATGAATATTCCTACTAATGGAAATCCAAATATAGTCAGTTTATTTCCAATTGAACTAACTATCTGTGATAACCATAATAAATTAAAATTTCTATTTAACATATTAGACTCTCCTATCTCTATATTTTAAAATATTATGAAAGTGACTCAAAAATTGTGATTTCGGACAAGGAGATTTTATCGAGTCATCTCCGAAAAGTTTATCAAATATCTAAAAAGCTTTCATAAGGTGAATTTATATATCAATAAATCACTACGTCTACGAGTGCTCATGTAAACTTTTTTTAAAATTTGGAACTTTTGATTCACTCCCCATTACATATACCTCATCATACATTTTCAAAGTTTCTGGATAAGATCTGTGTGATATATGAATTAAAGTCTTATCTTTCATACTTAATAGTAATTTTTCAACTAAAATATATGTATCTTTATCCAATCCTGATAATGTTTCATCTAAAACTATAATCTGTTTTTCTTGTAAGATAGCCCTAATTAATGCTAGCCTTTGTTTTTGTCCACCAGATAAATTTGATTTTCTCTTATCGTACGTAGTATTAATCAAATCAGAAGCTTCTTTAATTTTGTCATCTAATCTAGTTTCTTTTATTAAGGTCATTATTTTATCCGCTTCTATGTTTTTATAAAAAGTAAGATTATCGATAATCGTACCTACAAATATAAAGCTATATTGAGGAATATAAGTTATTATTTTCTGAATTGTGTTATATTCATAACTGTTAATATTTTTTCCGTTTAAAAAGATATTACATCCTTCAAGGTTTTTCGTTAATAATAATGCTAACGTCGATTTTCCACTACCACTATCTCCTTGAATTAAATACTTTTTACCCTTTTCAAAACTAGCTGAAAAATTACTAAAAATTTCTCTATTATTAAATTTATAACTTTCATTTCGAACTTCTATATTTTTAAAATCGATAATTTTATGACTATCTATATATTCAAACCTCTCTTTAGAATCTAATTCCCTCTTTATATCTTTTACCGATGCTATATTAGCTATAGAAGCTGTTATCAAATTAATAGGCATTACTAACTCTGCAGAAATAGTAAAAATAGATACTATATCCCCTACACTAGTATTTCCTAACAGAGCTTGACGCCCTCCTATATATAAAATAGCAATAATAGTAGCGTAGAATACTAATCCTGTTAAGACATTTACAAGTGATGCTAAAATATTCTTTCTATTAACAAGTTTATTTATTTTTTTATATTCATTAAGTAATTTTTCATAAAATATATTAGCCGAATCACTATTTTTAATAACTAATAACCCTTCTAAAAAATCTTCAAGTTTATCATTATATCTAGCCTTTTGTTTAGAAATAGTATTTTGAACATTTTTCAAATATGCTTTGAATAGGTTAGGAATTACAATCGGAAATAGTGACAATCCTATAACCCAAAACGCTGTTGTTACATCTAATTTGAACAACGCTATTATAGCAAAAATAAAATAAACTAACCCCTGATACAGAGAGAAAATCGTATTATAATATTGATCTTTCACCATTTCAATATCATTGTTCACAGTAGATAATAAATTTTTACTCTTTGTATCTAGTTTATTCCTAAGTAAACTACCCACAAGTGTTCTATGAATATTAAACCCAACTTTATTTAGATAAATAGTATCTAAAATCTGACGTAAATATTCACATATAAGCATTAGTATAATAATTACAGATAAATATATAATTTGATTGTAGAATAATTGCTCATTTTTAGTAGTAAGGGCATCAACAACATATTTAATTTGATAAGAAAAATAAATATTAATCCCCGAGACTGCTGTAATAAGTAATAAAACTACCGCAAATAAAAATTTCCTCATATTTCCCACTCCTTAGTTGAGTCCTTCTATTTAAAAGTTCAGTTTTCATTTTATAATAACCTTTGAAAATCTAAATATAATAAAAAGAAATCAATTTCTCATAGAAGCCAATCAATTTCTTTCTTAATATTTGATATTCTAAAATAATTCAATCTATAGATTAACTTTCCACTCAACATAAAATCCAATTAACGTTTTGTTAAATTATAGAAATTATATCAAATAAAAAATTGCTAGTCAATGTTATTTCTGAAAATTCAAGGTTGTTTTTAGAATTCGTTAAATTTATAATATTACGTATATTTATAAATTATTGATAATCACCGTTTAATTTGATATAATCAAAATTGGAGAGAGAAGTTAGGGGACATTAGTTTCCGGTAAAGATGGTGGCTACTTCAATATGAAAGGGGATGGTGCTATGCTCGCATACACT